>CALCSP010000459.1 GCA_937893785.1 uncultured Verrucomicrobiales bacterium | reverse complement strand
CTGAGAGATATAGAAATCGATTCCCCGTAGGGGAAACAATTCGTGAAAAGGGCGTCCTTAAAAAGGGCGCCCTTTTTTTGTTTACCTTAACTCAAGGGCTTGGCGGGATAGGGAATCATAAAGATCACCACGGGGCGGGATCTCAATCTCGAAGACATCGGCAATCACCTGTGACCAACCAATCACGAAGTAATCCCATCCGTCCTCAATCCTCAGCGATTTGTCCTGCTTTTGTGCACGAGCCTGATCAAGGAAGAGAAGTTGACCACGGTAATTGAAATCCCAGACAATGCCCCGCTCAGGGAAATTAACCTCATCCGTAAGGGGAGATCCTGGAGAATCCTTGCCCATCCCTGTCGCATTGACCAACAAGGAACCCGGAACTAGTTGTCCGGTGAGCACATCAGCTATGTCAGGTTGGTCACTGCTTAAATACCCGGCCACTCTCTCAGCTCCTCCCCACTTTGCGGCAAGGCCTAAGAGGTGATCTAGACGTGGGCGGCTTCGGTTTACCACGTGGATACGAGCAGGCACATCATCCCTGCCCTTGAGTAAATACCACACAAGGGCAAGGGCACTTCCTCCCGCACCAAGGATAAGGACATCCGCCCCGGTTTCATGAAAGTGCGCGGGAGCAAGGAAGTTTTCTAGGGCCATTCCTCCGCACACCGGATCTGTGGCTCTTCCAATGAGTTTTCCCCCGCGCTTGTAAATACTGCTTACCTCTGCCATTTCTTCTGCCAGTGGGTCCATTTTATCAAAGAGATCTGAACACGCAGCCAGCAGATCCATCTTGTGACTGGTAACAAGTGCCCCAAGGGAAAGCGGATCTGATTTAATAAAATCAACCACCTGCCGGTAACACTGCGGATCATCGTGAAGCGGGAAATCAAGCCCAACCAGACGGCATTCTCCCAGACCGAGAAGTTGCGCCCAATTGGGAAAAACCCGCACACTGGAAGACGCACCGGTGGAAACCCCGATAAAATACATGGTGGGAATCTTGGCCTCTTGGAATTCCATCCGAATCTTTTTCACTAGGGGAAAACCCGACAGTATCGACCCTAGGGGATCAGAAGCGGAATGTCCAACCCACCTTGGCCACCGCCTCTGTGCTGGTCCGGTCAAAACGATCGTCGAACCGTCGGAATCCCTGATTGAACACAAGGTAAATATCACTGGCAGGAGTCACCATCCAACGCAATCTGGAATTGAGCCCAAGCTGGCTCGATACCGTATCAAACTGGACCCTGCTGGAAATGGATATTTTTGCTGTCGGAGTCAGGCGAACCGAACTATTCAGGATCAGGGTCTCAAATTCACCGCCTTCCAGTTCAAACCAATCCACATCAGCCCCGGCACTCATTGAAAAAGATGGGGAAGGTATCCACCCCAGTTTTCCGCTCACCCCAACCTTATTGCCGTCGGGGTATCCCCCGAGGTTGGTGCCGGCAGATGCATACCATCCCCGTGCGGGAGCCGTCGATATGGATGCCCTACCCCTCCAGTAGTGATAGTCATCAGCTGGAATCACGATGCCATCATAGATCTCAAATTCCCGCTCAAAAAGTTCACGCTGCATGCTGACGGCAAACTCCGCACTGTCACCACTTTCCAGTTCAACATCCGCTTCTAACTCGTTTTCCTCAGATAGAATTTTTAAATCAAGATCTGTATCTACCTGCGTTTTAAAATCAAAGTCTACCTCATTGAGAAAATCACCCTCGGGGTAAAGCTCATAGCTTAAAAAGCCGTAGAACTCGTGAATGCCCGGACGCCGTATAAAACCCACAGCCGGGTCAAGATCTTCACCCAAGCGTTGCCAACCCACCCGCGCATAAAGCGGTTTATTGGGATAAACGGCCGTCAGTCCCCATCCGTAGTCCTCTTTCTCATCCTCGGTTCCCATCACCCAACCTCGCAAGCGACCTTCCTTCATCTCTCCCAGTGCACTGTTTTTCAACTCGAAATCGAGACCATAGGTTTGTGCATCACCATTTGAACGGGGATCCCCAAGGGTGAAAATGCCCCCCACAGAGGACTCATCAAGAATATCATAGGACACTCTGCCCACGTAGACCTCATCGGGATCAAGCACATCTGTTCCGTCAAGCTGGACCCCAAGGAGACCAAGATTCCACTTACCCGCCTTACCCGTGAGCTTGCCTCCAAACTCAATCGGAACCCTGCTACCGTTGGAAGCAAGACCGATCGTCCTTGAATGAAAAGGCAGAGGACTACGAACGATTCCTCCAAAACGGAAGTTCTTGGCATCCTCTAAAAAGAAAGAGCGCTTTTCCGGGAAAAAGAGAGGAAACCTTGTGGTATTGATCTGGCGATCATCCACATCCGTCTCCGCAAAGTCTGTTTTCCATGTCCAGGTCGCAGTCAGCGAGGGAGTCAGTCGGTAAAAACCGTCTAAAGAAGGTTCAAGACCGAATTGAGATTCCTCGCCCCCGCTCTTTGATCGATATCGCGTAACAAGTGTAGGACGCACATCAATGCCGATGCCAGTATCCAGATTGTTTAGCCCCGTCAGCTTTCCAAGCCCCTTGAGCGTCCACATGGAACGTAACCGGGTCGGCGAAACCCACCGTAACTTCTCGTGCTTACGCCGAATCTCACGCTCCACGTTAAAGCCCCAACTGCTCCGGTTTTCATCGAAAGCGAGACTGCGAAAAGGAATCTCAAACTCCGCAACCCATCCCTTCTCATCGCGGGAAGTCTCCACTGACCAAATCGTATCCCAGGTCAAGTCAGGTTTGCCTCCGCTGCGAACCACCCCATCCGCCTTCCCTCCCCCACCAGCAACCGCAAAATAATACCCGTTCTTGGCTTGCCCAAAAGTATCCAATACCATACGGACACGGTCATCTCCCCTGCCCGGAGAGTCCCTTCTCCGGTCTCTGGCCAAAACCTGATCCGGTTCCGAATCATAACAACGAACTCCGATATACAGCGCACTTGCCGTAGAAAATATCCGCATTTCGGTTTTTTCACTTGGAGCGGCACCACTCACAGGCTCGACCTGCCCAAACCCACCTGTGATAGCTGCCGATTTCCAGACATCATCCCCAAGATCACCATCAATCACAGCCCCCGTTTCCAAACGCACTACCTTGATCTCATGATCCTTTCCCAGAGCATACGAACTGCTGTCAGTGCACAGGAATAGAACCGTTGTTAGAATAACAGGTGTAATGGATATGAGAGGGAGGCGCATAGTGGCTAGCTGTCACTAAATTGAAGTAAACAGGCAATTACCGATAATATAAGGCAAAGGCTGAACGCTTTGGCAATGCTTCATCGAACTATTTATAAGCTCTGGCAAGTCTTTGCATAACTTGTCTTGAAGTTGATGCGGCATCGCCTCTGGTCACCTCGCATTCTTAAGGACCATTATCCAGACACATAACTACATGACTGCGAGAACATTAGCATTTCAGCAAAGCTCCTCTTACTATGATTAAACGAAACAAAAAACGCAAATGCGTCGATTAAGGGAGCGCCCTTAAGTTATCTTTGAGGATTTGTGCCCGAATTTTCTCAAGACGCCCTGTTAAATCCTCCTCAGGAGCATCAATTGATCCTCCCAATTGAACCTTGGCCCAGGAGAACCCCTGAACGTCTGTAGTGAATATTGATGGAGCAACAATACCTGTTCGCTGCAGGAACACAGCTGGAACACCCACGTCGAGTAACCCCTTGAGACCACCGTCAGCATGCACGGTGATACTTCCCCTCAACTGGAATAAGGCCGGGTTAACCGCCCTTATATCATAAATTTCCAGCCTTTCTGCAGTCCGCTTCAGGCGCCCTTCCAAGGAATGGAAATCAATTCGCGCCAGCAGCGCCTCTCCAAGACCTATGGCTAGGCGCTGCAGAATTGGGTGATTACTTAAAACCGTATTATTGCTCGAAAAGGTTCCTTCAGAAAACGCTGATCCTTTTTGCGCTAACGATCCCGATATATTCATCTCACCACTGATCTGCCCTCTTAATTTATCCTTCCAGAAGGCGTGCACATTCTCGCTAAGCGAGACTCCGGTAAATGGTGCCATAAACCGATAGTCACCTTTAGGCCCAGCGTTGATATACCCGCTCAATGTTACGGAACCATCCGGCCCATTTGAGAGCTTGGACTCTCTGATCTGGTATTTACCATTTTGAACCAGACCAGAAACACTTTCTATTTCAAGATCTGGCCATCCCGGCACCTTTAGCACACCATCTTTGAACCTTAACTGAAATGAGTTTTCAATCATCTCACTGATATTGATAACCGCTCCATCCAGAAAAGGCTGATCATCCATTCCTTCCTCCTCCCAGTAGAAGCGGCAATCAGCAATCCGAATACCATTGCAACTGATCATTTCCGGATCATGATCAAGGCCAAATCCAGCCAGGGTGAACAAGCGTTGCCCCAGCACTGGTTGCCGCATCATGCCAATAGCCCCTGTATCCGGGTCAGGTAAACCAAAGCGAAACTCGCCATCCCCCACATGCACAGCTTCAAGATGCCAGTCTCTTGAAAAAAGAGTCCAAGTACTGATCCTAGTCTTCAAACTCGAAAGCTTAGCTCCATGAAACAGACTCCCTGAGACCTGATCAATCACGGCTTTACTGTTATCCAAGTTCAGTCCGCTTAATCGAAAAGATCCGAAGCCTACATCCGCATTTACCAAAGCACTGACACGCTCACCAACACTCGCACGAAACCGCTGCCCCCTGATCGCAAAAAGCATCAGCGCGTAGAAAACAACCAGTAGCAGAATAAATGAAATACCGCCATACAGCGTGCACTTCTTGATCAACCGAATACGCTGCTCCCTGATTTTTTTGGGCTGATGAGTTCGGCGCCTACGGCGCCTTTTAACCTCCTTAATCAACTGATTGCCGTGTTCATCCTTGATCAACTCAACGCTGACAGATTGATCCCCACCAGTTCCCTTCTCACGAGAACGCAGATTATCCAGCATTTCATCGTGAGAATAAGTGCTTTGTTGCTCGTTCGATTCTGAAGAATTCATTGGGAGAGGGCCTGCTTATTCTATCACATGACGCATATCCAAAAAAGGCTCCGCACTGACATCAATCTATACTTTAGCCAAAAAATAACTCTTCACAATCGCCCAAAAAAGGGATCATGAACGCACATTGATCCTTTGCCCTGATGGATCGATGACATTGACTTTCACGAAAAATAATACCGCACGAAGGTTTCGGTTCACACCCTTCGATCGGAAAAAACGCCCGAGAAACGGAACATCACCAAAAAACGGAACCTTGTCATCAACAGTCACGCTGCGATCTTCAATCAGACCGCCAATCACCACCGTTGCACCATCCCAGACAACCACACTGGTATTCTCACGCAAGGTCTTGAATACGGGTTGAAGGATCCGGTTATCAGTCAACTCAACAGGCGTCAAATTACCCAGAGCATCACTACCGTTCGTCAGGATGGGTGACCCGTAGTTAATGAACCCTTCGAACTGCACAAACTCGGGTGCCAGATTGAGTTCTACCGTAAAGTTATCCTGCCCAACCACCGGCTCCACCTCAAGACGAGTACCAACGTTGCGCACTTCGAAAGCGGTGGGATGCGCGGGAGTCACGGGAAAGCTCGCTGGAGCCTGCGGTTGCCCAAAACCGCCGCCACCAAAATTATTCCCTCCATTGAAATCCTGTGGAATCTCAGGCGGATCATATTCCGTCGGATAAGGAAATTCCCGGATAACATCAACTGAAGCACGCTGTCCGGAACGGGTCACAATAGTGGGACGGACAATCAAATCTGCACCCTTGGCCTGAGACAAAGCACGAAGCACCATCTGGAACTGGGGGTCTGTCAATGCTCCGCCAACACCAAAAACACCCGGCGCCTTCAATGTATCATTTGAGCGGAACACAGTGTCACCGCCCGCAAGTAAAATATTATTGATAGCATTGCCCTCATTCCATTGCTGACCAGTCCGCAAACCTGCGGTCACCGGCAATGTTCCCAGTGGGGCATTTGATCCTGGGGGAATAAAGGGAAATTCAGCAGCAGCCCGGGTCTCAGCACCACCTGCCGTTGCATTACCCTCCGTTCCACCACCGGCAAAAACACGATCTGACCCTGCTACGTTGAACTGCCCAAGCAACCAGTCATAA
This sequence comes from uncultured Verrucomicrobiales bacterium, assembly GCA_937893785.1. Lineage (GTDB taxonomy): Bacteria > Verrucomicrobiota > Verrucomicrobiia > Verrucomicrobiales > DEV007 > CACIUL01. Next base: position 1,709 of record CALCSP010000459.1, on the reverse strand, counting down.
CCGAGCTCATTGAGTGCCGAATGACTGATGTCGATCATGGACACATTGACTTCCACCTGCTTAGGAACCTCATTAAAGGAACTGTCTATAAAACTTTCAACCAACTCAATATTACTTGGGATATTTCGAACAACGAGAGAACTCGAACCCGGAATAAAAATGGCACTTGCTCCCTCCGGAAAAGTTACCCCCTGCTTCATGAGAAACTCCTTGGCGCCAAGACGCTTCAGCGTAAGACCGCTATTACCCGCTTCGGCATTTGGCGCAAAAATGTCCTCAACCGCGTCATCATCGGCAATCGGTGCCGTGCTCAAAAAATCAGGTGGCACCCTGAAAGTCTTGGTAACAAGGTTTTCCGTTGAGGCATTCCGGGACACGATGCTCACCGCAAACGTTTCAACCTTAAACCGGGTCCCAGTGTCACGGGTCACATAGCGGAGAATCTCGCCTATCGGCATGCCTCTTAACTTCAGGTTCACATTTGCATTGCGAGCCACCTGATCTTCCGGATCGATTTTCAGCACAAAATTAATCCCATCACCAAAATCATCCAACTGCTTGGACTTAATGGTCAAATACTCGACAACATCCTCAAGGGTAGCATCATCAAAATTGACCACATCAATGACAATCGACTTGAGCTTATCCGAGACGGATTGTCTGCTGGGGGTAAGAGCCGTCGCATTTCTATCAGGCAGAGCTAAATTTGCAGCCACACCAACTTGCGTTTCCCAAATATCATCAACCTCCCGCATCGCTTTCTGCCTGGTGTGATCTCTGGAAGAGCGGTGGTATGCCACGATTTGCTTCTCGGCGGCCTCCATCCCTCGCCTAGCAGCACGATTGTACCCGTCGATACGCAGCACCTGAGTAAAGTAATCGAGCGCCTGATCAAAATCACCTAGATCCATCGCACCCTGACCCAGCTGAAGCAGCCTCTTGACTTCCTCGACCTTGGATAGGTGCTCCGGGCTGTTGGCATTGTTATACCATTCGGGATCAAGAAGCCGTTGCTGGAGCTTGAGCGCCGGTTCGTATGATGGATCCACACTAGGATCAAGAACCCTTTCGATCACCTGCTGAGCTTCAGCAAATTTTGCCGATTTGACCAACTGCAATGCGTAAAGAACAGAAGTAGCGGAATAATGTTGGCGAGCTTTATTGCTTACCGACTCAGCCATTGGAGAAGGGCTAATCCCATTGTAAGCTTGGGCAAATTGAGCAATCGCCTCCTTGTATTTGCCCTCAGCTACGAGCGTTTTTCCAGCAACCAGAAACTTCTCTGCCTCAAAAATTTGATTCTGTCTGCGCGCCACCTCTCCCTCTACCGTCGAAACCTGTTTATTTGCAGTTGCCTCTTGCGCTGGAACCAACTCGGCCGTGCACACACACAGCAAGCAAATACTTACCCCCAATGCCCTCGAACAACCGAAATAAGATGTCCGGATGTGGGCACAGAATCGCAAAAATATCTTTGATAGAAACGATTGGGGCATTGACTGAAAGGTCCCGAAAAGTTTAAACAGACCGGGAGAGCAATGTAACGCCCAAAGTGAAGGAAATTGCAACTATTCTCAGGAAAAAATGCCGAGGCCCATTTTATGTGTTTCCCCCTAATAACCAATTAATTACATGATTTAATGGTAACTTCTAAGAAGGATTAGCTTTCCTTATGAAAGCAAAATTCCTGCTGGATAGCCCTAGCTGCT
>CALCSP010000458.1 GCA_937893785.1 uncultured Verrucomicrobiales bacterium | reverse complement strand
TTAAAATTACTGGCAATTCCACTGGTAACGGCATTCCCACTGCTAAGTCCGGCGACCAAACAAACTCCACCTCAGGAGCACTGGGCGTTTAGGGAGCTGTCGAGCCCGACGCTACCGATCACCAAGCAGACCTCTTGGTCGGCAAACAATATCGATCGTTTCATTCTCCACCAAATTGAGGCATCTGGACTTTCACCTGGAGAGAAGGCTAAACCTGAAGCTCTTATTCGAAGACTATATTATGCACTTGTCGGGCTCCCGCCAAACTACAGCGAAGTGCAATTCTTTAAGGATAACTTTTCCAAGCAAACATACATTGAATTAGTCGATAAGTTATTGAGCTCTCCACACTTTGGTGAGCGCTGGGGACGACATTGGCTCGATGTTGCGCGTTACGCCGACACAAAAGGCTATGTATTTGAAGAGTCGAGGGACTACCCATATGCATACACTTACCGCGACTGGGTCATCCGTTCATTCAATAAAGATCTCCCCTATAACCGTTTTCTTACTTATCAACTCGCGGCAGATACCCTTATTCAAGATGACGGTGAGAGAGAGCACCTTGCGGCCATGGGCTTTCTAACTGTAGGCAGGCGCTTTCTGAATCGTGAGCCGGATATTATTGATGATCGTATTGATGTCACGTTCAGGGGAATGATGGGATTGACTGTGGCATGTGCACGTTGCCACGATCACAAATATGACCCTATTCCTATTGACGACTACTACTCATTATACGGCGTTTTTTCCAGTTCTACTGAACCTAACGAACTACCACTTCTGCAAGATGCACCTGAAAACAGTTCAACACGGGACTTCAGGGCATCCCTATCAAAAAAACAGGATCAGCTGAACAGTTATTTGGAAAAGCGGGTATCTCAGCAACGTGAACCTGAATACATCAAAAAGTATCTTCTCACCGCCACCTCCGGACTCAACCTTAGTGAGGATGAACTAAAGAAATTAGCATCATCCAAAAAACTTCTCCAGAAAATCACAGTCCGCTGGCGTGACCTTCTCAAGAAGGATAACGCAACCAGTGACCCCATCTATGGCCCTTGGTTGGCCTTTTCGAAGCTATCACCAGAAGATTTCCCGACGCAAGCAACCAACAAGTGGGAAGAAATTAAATCGTCAGGAATCTTTATTCATCCTGCTCTTACTCAACAACTAAACAATCAACCACTAAGATCGATCGAAAACATTGCATCGATCTATGGAAAGATCCTTGCAGAAAGTAACGAAGATCCAAAACTAGAAGCGGCCCTGTCGCCTGCCAGTGCCAATCGTGAATCGATCTTCCCCCTCCTTGAAACCAAAGGTCAGCAGCATGTAAGGAAGTTGCGTCGTGAATTGGAAGCAATAAAAACAAACCATCCCGGCGCCCCTCCACGTGCAATGACAATGGTTGATCGCCCATCCCCCAGAGAGCCCCGAGTTTTTGAACGCGGTGACCCTGCACGGCGTGGCAAAAAGGTTCCCCGACAATTCCTTCAAGTCATCAAGGGCAAGGAGAGGTCACCTTTTATCTCTGGCAGCGGACGTCAGGAAATGGCACTGGACATTGCCGACGAAAACAACCCTC
>CALCSP010000457.1 GCA_937893785.1 uncultured Verrucomicrobiales bacterium | reverse complement strand
ACGGCGCAATCATTGAGATCATCATGGTCGCCGCAGGAGGGTAAAAGCGAGGCTTGAAATAGCCCCTTAAAAAAGGCAGTCTTTAGCAATGCATTCACAGGAAGGTAAATCTGCCCCTACGCCTTTCCAGCAAAGAACTCTCTGGAAAGCCATTACTGGGATGTCGCTGGCGGTTATTGCCTGCCTGACTTTTGCGGCAATAATCATTGCCGCAAAGATACTCGGACTTCTTCAACCCGTCTTAATTCCTGTCGCTATCGCAGGCATTCTTGCCTATTTACTGGACCCACTAGTGCGGTGGCTAAGGACCAGAGCTTTGTTTGGTCGTAACATCTCACGATTACAGGCAATACTAACGGTATACCTAGTTGCCATGATCGCACTGGTAATCCTATTCCTGTCAGTCTTTATCCCCGCTTCCCGAGACCTCGGCAAACTTTTCTCTGACCGCGCACAGATTGCAACCCAAGCCAAAAGAACCTATCTAAATTTTTATGAAAAACTGGCAGCGCTTGAGTATAAAATTGGTTTAAACAAGCAAGAGGAAGATCAAGTAGAGGAACCAACAACTAACCCGAAGAAAAACAAAAAAACTGGAGCTGACGACACAGGTGATGGAGTAAATGAAACACAACAATCGATCAACTCGGAAAGCCAGATTTGGAACGATTTCATTGGATGGCTTATTAGCCCAGAGACAAGCAAGTCAATGATGCAATTTCTTGGCAGAGCTTTGCACGGATTTTTGGGTGGGATTGGTTATATTGTAGGCTTTTTGTTGATTCCGGTTTATTTGTTTTTTTTCCTGAAAGACTCATCAAGTATACGTGAACAATGGAGTGATTACGTTCCAGTGAGACAGTCCAAGTTCAAGGAGGAACTAGTCAGTCTCCTTAACGAGGTGAACGGTTACCTGATCGCTTATTTCCGAGGCCAAGTTCTCGTCAGCATCATTGATGGTGTAATTACCGGCATTATACTCGCTCTTCTTGGGCTTGATTACGCCCTTATTATCGGAATATCTCTGGCCATATTTGGCATCATTCCATTTGTTGGCATCATTATTACCGCATTACCTGCAATGCTGATTGCAGCATCTCAAATTGATGGT
>CALCSP010000456.1 GCA_937893785.1 uncultured Verrucomicrobiales bacterium | reverse complement strand
TTGACACGATATTTGCCACGATGATACAAAACCAGTGCATTAGAGGGCGTTTCGGTAAAAAAGCGCAGCATCTCTAAACGGGCGTAAGTATTTGCAGTGGAAGGAAAGAATGGAGCCAGCTGTCAGGATCGAACTGACGACCGACGGTTTACAAAACCGTTGCTCTATGCAGCTAGCGCAACCACGCAAGTCGTTTAGCTTCATGTAACTAGCTATTTGTCAAACAAGTATGGCTTATTGGCCCGATCTGCAGTTTGCGTACGTATACGCACCAAAACGCAATTATTGACGAAATTTGTGTCAATAAAATGTCAATGGATTTGGACCATTTAGCGGTGCATGAACTACCGATTCACAGGTTCTGGTCGTGAACCGATCAAACACTCCCCGATGCCACACATTGTCAGGGGTCAGTTGAGAGTTCAGCACTTGGGTGATTGCATTGACCTGGATGACTTTGTTCTGCTGCGCCAGCTGCCGACCAAGGCCACCAGTGACTCGTTCAGCGCGCTTGGACAGTAGCTCCAGAGCCCGTTCTCGCTTGAGTATGCATTAGAACTGGCTCTAGATCTTGCACTGCAAAGCTGCAGTAGTCCAAATAGGAGTCACAGGGTCCTTTGTTACCGAACCATCCGCTGAGACTTGTTTTAACAGTGTGTGAAATGTTCGTTCACTCATACCGGTTTCCTCACGAGCCAACTTGGTCATGGAGACTGTGAGCGTAGATGGCGTCAATAATCAGGCCGTCGGGCTCTGTTGCCAGTTCGGCTTGAGCATGCTTGAGGGAATGATCTAATTTGAACACTGCAAGCGGAACAGTCAGGTCAAATCTGTTTCTGGCTTTGTTACACAATATTGGAGTTGAAGTGCCTGCTTTTTGTGTGAGTCGGGGGCGATTGTTTTGGGGGTGGTAGGTAATCTTTCCGCGTTTGAAATAGAAATGATGATCACAGTTTTCCCATCCGTTGGTATTTGGGTCTGGGCAATTGGGCTATGTGCTCTGGTCGGTGAAAAGATTTCCGGAGCCGCCGCTCCACCTGTTGGTATCCGACTGAATGAGATTCTCGCGTCGAACCAGACGGGAATTCGTGACGATCGAGGCGAGAGCAGCGATTGGGTGGAACTTTTCAATGCCGGTTCCAAGGCCGTTTCCCTAGAGGGTTACAGGCTGACGGATGATCTATCGAATCCGGATAAGTGGACATTCTCTGAGCAGCGGATTCCCGCCGGCGGACACCTCCTGGTTTGGATGTCAGGGAAGAAAAAGGAAGCTGAGGTGTTGGATTCGTCGCACTCATGGTTAATGGCGATGCCGTTGGTGGATGCCCTGATTGATTCCGGCGCACAATGGAAGTATCTCGTGCAAGATACGACTGAACAAGGAGAAGGGCAGGTGAGAATTCCGTCGAGTTGGATGAAAATGGAGTTCGATGACCAGACATTCCGTACGGGCCGCGCCGGAGTCGGTTATGGAGATGAAGATGACGCAACACAACTTCCGCCCGGAACGACGGTGGTTTTAATGAGGCACGAGTTCTTTTTGCCAAGCCGGCCGGTTTCCAATGGGTTGATGCTTGAGGTAGATTACGATGATGGCTTTATCGCCTATTTGAACGGGCAACGCGTGGCCTCGGCAAACGCACCGGCAGAGGTAAGAGATTTTGGTGCTGTTTCTCGGGGGGGGCATGACGCCGGGATTCCGGAGCGATTTGATTTGTCTGCCCATGCTGGGCTGCTGCAGGCCGGAAAAAATGTGCTGGCCGTTGTCGGACTGAACATCAGTGCAACCAGTTCCGATCTATCCTGTCACCCGAAACTGGCCTTGTTGCCGATGGTCTCACACGTCAACTTCACCCTCGAGAAGGGTGGGGGCACGTTGTTTCTTGTGGCGCCTGGTGGAATGATCGCTGATCAGATGCTTTATCCGAAACAGATAGCCGACCAATCCATGGGACGATCATCGGTTAATCATAACGAGTGGAGATATTTTTTAAATGCCACTCCTGGAATTGCAAATGGCGTTGGCCGGCTGCAAACGAAACCACTCGATGCGCCATGGTTTAATCCTGCGCCTGGAGTGTTCGACGATGAAATTAGTGTGGTCGCTCGTGCCATCCTGCCGACAGGGAAGGTCATTCGATATACACTCGATGGAACGGAACCGAGCGAGCAGAGCGCGGTATATCAAAGACCGATCCAACTTACAAAGACGGTGCTACTCCGAGCGGCGATTTTTGATGGGAAGGAACGGTGTAGCGAAATCGAATCCGGAACTTTCCTCGTCGGGGAGCGACCTGAGTTGCCGGTCCTTGCGATTTCGATGACGACCCCCAACTTTCATGATGTCCACCTTCGGCCGAATGTCTTTGGTCATGCTGGTGAACGTCCTGGTTTCCTGGAGTATTTCGATGATTCCGGTAAGCGTGTTTTGATGACGGGATTCGGTCTTCGACTTCATGGTGGTTCGTCGAGGGGAGGCGGCCTGCAGACGAAAAAGTCCTATAGAGCCTACTTTCGAAAACGCTATGGGGATGGCCGGTTAGGAGGTTCCATCATTCCTCAAGCAGAAGTTGAAGACTTTGATAAATTGGTGCTCCGAGCCAGCGCCAACGACAAGGCGACTCACGGTTCGAGCATTCGCGACCAGGTGGTGCGCGATGTCCATGCAGATATGGGAGGGCTGGCGGCGAAAGGTTCCTGGGCCGTGTTGATGATCAACTCAGAACATCGAGGGGTCTACAATATCACCGAGCGTCTCGATGAGGAGTTTCTGGCCTCGCACCTTGGTCCGGGAGAATATGACGTCATTAAGACCGGGGAAACCATTCTGAGCGGAACTCGGGAGGGCTGGGATGAGCTAAGGGAGTTTGTGTCATCAAATGATTTTTCAGACGATGCGAACTACGAGGAGCTCGCCAGGCGGGTAGATCTCGAGAATCTCACGGCCTACATGGCAGTGAACATGTGTTTGCTGAATTTTGATTGGCCCAATAATAATTGGTATGCCGCACGACGAGTGCCTGACGGAAAGTGGATTTTCCTATGCTGGGACGCGGAATGGGGGCTTGGTTATCGTCACCCTGGATTTGGAGACGCGCATTACGGAATCGATATGGACCCCTATGCGTTCATGGATAGCGGTGGCGGGTATGGGGGTAGTTTGATTCGATTGATCTTTCTTGCGGCATTGGATAACCCCGAATACGTTGCCTATTACCGACGGGCCGTTCGACAGTATTTAGAAGGTCCACTTTCTACCGAGAATATTCTTCGCCATGTCCACCGTCACCGGGATGCAATTGCTGAAGACTTAGCGGTGGAATACAGGAATCGTGGGCAAGGCCTAGATCGGTGGCATGAGCAAATCCGACAAGTGGAATTGTTTGCCCGGAATTGTCCGGCCTACTTCGAGAAGCACACCAATGAGTACTTTTCTTTTCGGAATACTCCCGGCAGCAACTCTCGTCTGGGCATGATCGAAGGGAAGGATGGCAAACGCTACGTGGTTTTTCGCCGGGCAGATGGACGATTGGGGGAACTTGCTTCTAGCGTCGATGGTGATGATTGGACTCAATCGGTGATTCGCGTTGAGGGGACCTTTCCATTGGCGGCGGGACGGCCTTTCGTCTATTCGTTGGAACCGGGAGGTCGACGGATCCTTTATCGTGGCCAGGCCGGTCACCTTCATGAACTTTCCGCGTCAGCGGAAGGGGGGCTTTGGAACAAGAAGGACCTTACTGCTCAGCTTCAGCTTCCGATTGCGAGTAGTGACCCAACCGCAGTGGTGGCCAAGGGGACCCTTCGTATTGCTTATGTCGATGAGAACTCAAGACCCTGGGAGTTGTGGCTTGAAACCAACGGTGTTTGGCGATCTCATCCGTTGCCGACTAGCCCTCGACCTGCCAGTGACGTGACCATCACAGCAGCATCATCCGGCCTCTATGTCTCCTATCGAACCATGTTCAATGTTCCTTGCGTTCAAACGGTGCCTTGGGAGGCCGTCCAGGAAGGACGACGCCCTTGGACGCACCGATTAACTCAAAGAGTACCGTGTATAGGCCAGCCTGTGGGATCAGATGCCGGTGGAACCTGGCGGATCATCTTTCGGCCCATTTCCAATTGGCCTTTGCGTGAACCGTTTATCTTTCATTGGGACAACGGTAGAGGCTATCGGGAATACTCTGGATCATGCGATGGATTGATGCAGGGGACGGAGGCTCAACATCGCTTTCAGGCCTTGGAATTGATCGGAGAACCAAACACCGCAGCCGCCAGTAATCCGATTGCTCTTTCTGACGCTTCAGGTGATGAGCACTTTTTGAGCTATGTAGATGAGATTGGTCACCTTCAAGAGGCGCATTGGATCGAACCGACCGGGACCGATTCAGGAAAGGGACAATGGAGATTGACTGATCTGACAAAATTGGCAGGGGCTCCACCTGCGGAAGGTGAACCGGCGGGGCTGATCTCCAGCTGGACCTCCGGCCGTTATTATGTCTACCGGGGGCGTGATGGACACATCCACGAACTCAGCTTCGATGGCCGGTGGGGTCATTGCAATCTATCAGTAAGTGCGGTCGACTGAAGGTTCAGATCATCCTAGCATCGGTAAAGATTTTCGAAGAAAATTCGGCAGGATTGACCTTCGGACAAACTATAGAAGGAATGGCCGACGGATCCAAATAAATGAAATGAAAATGCTTCAGAAAAGCCAAATACGCGCCTTCACTCTCATTGAGCTCTTGGTAGTGATTGCCATAATTGCCATTCTAGCAGGAATGCTTCTTCCGGCATTGTCCAAAGCCAAGGGGAAAGCGAAACAGACCAAATGTAACAGTAATCTGAGACAAATTAATTTAGCACTACGGATGTATGCTGACGACTTCGACGACAAAATTCCACCCAGAATTTCTGGAGGGCCCAACTGGATCAACGCTCTTATTCCTTATCACAACGCACCAGAGGTTGTCATATGTCCTTCTGATCGGTTCAAAGCTGATGAATCTCAAAAAAGAAGTTACATCATCAACGGATTTAATGATTTCTTTGCGGTAACCCTTTCTAAAAAGGAATTTGAAGAGTTTAGAGAGTGGACAGGATCTAAACCCATGAAATTATCCAATATTCGTTTTCCATCTGAAACCATCATGTTCGGCGAAAAGAAACAGGGGAGATACGATGTGCATATGGATTTTTATCAGGGAGAGGGAAATGATGTGGATGCGATCGATCAAAATAAACACAATACATCTGGTTCTGAATCGCGTGATGGTGGTTCCAATTTTGCCTTTGCAGATGGAAGTGTCCGCTTGTTGAAATATGGTGAGTCCTTGAGTCCGGAAAATCTTTGGGCAGTGGCGGATCAGTGGCGAAACGCTCCCTCGCCCCTAGAGGAATAGTTTCGAAGTTTCTTGGCTGTTCACCTAAGATCATAGTTCCACACCTCAAGGTTTCTTCATTCTCAGAATATTGCCCTAATTAGACCACCGATACCCGCTCCTGCTGTTGGATACTCAGGGGCGGGTTTTTTGTGGCGGGATTAGGTGTTGTGTGGCGTATATGGGATATGGGACTCAAAAAGGAGAAGAATCCAAGGAAGGCGACCTTACAACGTTTCGTGATTTTCTTGGTCGAAATTTTATTTTGGCAGCCCTTAGCGACGGGGCAGCAATTTTCTGCAGAACGTTACCTGCATCAGGTTCATCGAGGTTATACAAATAAAGACGGACTACCCCCAGGTAATATCGAGAAGATTGTTTGTGATAACGAAGGAATCCCTCACGTTTACGCTGCCGAGACATTCTTTGTTCTTAAAGATAATGGCTGGGTAGAGGAAACAGGTGGGTCCCGGTGGTTTGAAGCCACTCAAGAGATGGATGAATTTTTTCTACCAAGCATCCTCAAGGTAGGGGAAATCCGACAGGTCGCACGGCTTGGCTCGGAAGTCGTGATAGCGGGTGAAAATGGGCTTTTTAGTTTAAGCGACGGTGATTGGAAACTTATGTTGCCTCGGCAAAATTCCATTCGGTGGGCGCCGATAGATATTCGCGCAACTAGTTACGATCCAGCTGGGCAGCTATGGTTTGCTTGCCCTCAAGGAGTAGGGCACCAAATAAAAGGTGACCAATGGGAATTATTTACAGCGACGGATGGTCTGCCCTTCAATGACTTCACCTGTATGGCTGCTACCACAAATGGGGTTTGGTTTGGCACCACTAATGGAGCTATAAGGTATTTTCGGAAGCAATGGGAATTTCGACATGGAAAACGTTGGCTCATTCATAACCACATTAATGAGATTGCGTGTGGCAAGGACGGGAAAATTTGGTTTGCAACGCAAGGAGGGGTTTCGCAAATCGAGTATTGCTCCCTTAGTCTTCAAGAAAAAGCACGTTATTATGAGGAAGAAATCGAGCGTTACCACCTTCGAACAGAGTTTAGCTATGTTTCTCCGGTTCTCCTGAAGGAGCCAGGCAATAAGAAAACAGCAGTGGCACAATCTTCAGATAATGATGGATTTTTTAACGGTCTTTATCTCGGAGCTATGAGTTTGGCTTATGAGGTTACCAGAAAACCTGTATACAAAGAACGAGCGAAAAGAACATTTCGAGCTCTTAGCTTTCTCAGTGAAGTAACTCAAGGAGGGTCAAATCCCGGTCCTTTTGGATTAATTGCTCGCACAGTGCTCCCAGCAGAGGGACCAAATCCAAACTTAAAAGATAGTCCAGAGCGCGATCGTCGCATTCAATCCAAAGAAGATAAACTTTGGAAAGTCATTGATCCGCGTTGGCCAGTAGATAAAACCGGAAAATGGTATTGGAAAAGCGATGTTAGTGCAGATGAGCTAATTGGGCATTTTTTTGGTTATTCCATCTATTTTGATCATATTTGTGAAACCAGCGAAGAAAAAGAACAAGTGCGCGCAGTCATACGTCGAATTATTGACCACCTTTTGCATCATGATTTGCAACTTGTCGATCACGATAATCAAGCAACACGGTGGTCAGGACTCTCTCCTGAGGAACTGAATTTTAATCCAGAAAACTGGGAGGAACGCGGCCTAAATTCCTGGAGCATGTTGACCTTTTTATTGATTGCTCATCATATAACAAATGATTTGAAATATAGGGATCAATATGAAAATTTGATAAAAAACCACGGGTTTGCTTTAAATGGAATGACTCAGCCTCAAGTCATAAGTGGTCCAGGTTCATTTCACCAAGGTGATGACGATATGTCGTTTTTAAATTATTATCACCTGCTTCGCTATGAGAGGGATGAGTCGATTTTGAACAACTATCAGCTAGGGGCTTTCTACCACTGGAGAGTTGAGCAATATGAAAGAAATCCATTTTTCAATTTTGTATATGCAGCAGGTTGTTTAAATCAAAAGCGAGAAGATCATTGGGGTGTAGTAGACTTATCACCTACCGGGCCTTGGTTAGAAGATGCTCTTGATACACTCATCCGCTGGCCTTTAGACCTAATCGACTGGTCGATATCGAACGCCCATAGAATTGATATGGTATCATTGTTTCCGCATACAAGAGAACCAGGTAAAGCAATCGGCAAAGGGCATAGAATAGGAGGCTACGCATTTGCTAGAGATGAACAAGCATCAACCTACTTGGAAGATGATGTTTGGCAACTTCGGTTTGACGCAGATGGAACCCAGCTGCGACCAGCAACAGCATATTTGTTATCCTATTACTTAGGTCGAGCCCACGGATTCATTCGTGGTTTCGATCACTCTAGTGACAAAAGCGATTAGCAGAAATAAAATCGATGTGCTTACAGGCGCGTGTTGTAGAGTCGAAACTGCATCTTTGAAAACTCTTTGGCATAGCCGTCTAATCTTTTCCCCGGAGTTGAATGTGAAACAATGGGTTAGTTAATGGTGACCTGTAGAGTGTATCTTGGAGTGATCCGGAATTCTGTGGCGTGTATGTAGGTGTGGAACAAGAACCCATATGCGCCAAACTATGTGATGAAAGGCTTTCAAACATCGGTTGGGAAAGTTTTTTGTAATCCTTGCATGGTGAAGCTATACGCATACTAGGCCTGGATTGTCCTTTTTCGCTATGCTTGAGTTGCCAACATGAGACACTAGGAGGTCGCTTTGGGTTGCGTTAAGGGGAGTTCTTGTTACAATGAGATTATGTGCTCGCCGTGAGGTGAAGGTGATTTCGACGCACAGAAATCGCCTGCAACCGAAACACTCATTAGCGCTACTTTACTAGAAAAAACAGTCTATGAATCCAATTCTAATTTCTGTTCGTTGCCGATTGTCGTTTCAATTCCTGCTGTCATTGTCGCTAGCCATAGTGGGCTGGGAAAGTTTTGCTCAGACACTGCAGAAGGGCGCGAGCGTTGTCAAAGTCAAAGACGCCAGATTACGTATTGAAAAGATTGAGTATCGAGCCGCCAGTTGGGAATCTAAAGCGCTGCATGAAGTCGAACAAGATACCCCCAATCGCGGCGGACTGATCCATGTGTATGTTAAGAACATCACGCAAAAGCCAGTCAGTCTAACGTACTATCAATTAAACGGTAAAGACGAGTCTCATTGGCTTTTAGGCCGCTTTGTGGCTTGGCATCGATACATGGATCGTCAATTGGCCCCTAGTCAAATGACCGTTCTTGAAGTCAACGCTGTAAGTGAACTGTTCTCGGAAGGCAAACCCATAGAGGTGACGTTGATGGATCGCACTTGGACACCGGCCGTTCGCGCAAGCTCGGCTCTGGAAACGGACAAAGCTCGCATCTCATCAATCATCCTTACCGAAGATCTTCGCAAGATATTATTTCACTTCCGATATGTTGGCGAAGATGATGTTGGCGTTCTATCGGCGGAAGTTGTAGGCCACTCCTCCGATCGTGTTAATTGGAAAAAGCATGCAGGGAAAGGATCCACTCACGCGATCGGAGAACTCACATTGGACAAACCATTAGATCCTTCCGCATTGGTAATTCTCAGAGTGCAACTGGAGCAAGATGGAAAACAACGCTACGTTTACGCTCATCGAAGGGCTCACCCAGACAGATTTCCGATTGGCCTATGGACGGGCACTCCCGATACGTTTGCGATGCAACGCAGAGTTCATATCGATACAATTGTGCAGGGAGGTAGTTCCAATGATTCGTATTATGCGAAACACATTCCCCGCTATGGCTTCCGCACTATCGTTCCTAATGGCGCGGGCCGAAACAAGGCCATGATGAAGGACCTCGGTTCGAAGCCTGGCGTTATTTGCTGGATGCTTCAGGATGAACCGGATTGGGTAAGGTTGCCATCTACCATGCTCTTCGCGGACGAGTCGACAAAAAGCATCAATCGGACCATTCCCACTATGATCACGCTGTGCCGCAATGTGAAATTCTTCGAATATGCTTCGATACCAGATATTCCATGTATGGACCATTATTGCGTCGGGGCGCCGACTAGTAGTAAGTGGCCGCACAAGTATGGCACCCGGCTAGAGGAAACGGGCTATTATACGCGTGACTTGAAGGAAGCTTCCGAACCGAAACCGATTTGGGTCTGGTCGCAAGGAATCGCAGACTGGGACGAGCGGCCTAAACGCTATGTGCCAACACCTGGGGAACTAGCGGCTCAGTTGATGTTAAACCTGGGTCGGGGAGCCAAAGGGATTCTTTGGTTCAACTGGTCGATAAAGGCAGCGGATGACTATCCAGACGCCGTTGCGGCCATGGCGCATTGGGGGCGCGTCATGCGTTGTATTCGAGGCGACTTGTTGCGAGCTGACCCAATTCGGCTGAAGACGGAAAGCCCGCCCAAGTTGGACGTTGCAACGCTTGCTTCTCCAGAAGCATTGTTCCTTTTCATTACTAATCAGGACTATGAAATCGACGATCAGTCGTATCCTTTTCGAAAGCAGCGCGACGTTAGGATAAGCGTCGAGCTGCCTTCCTGGATCACAGCGAAAGATGTTTACTCCATTACGCCAAACGGAATAGAAGACCTCCCTTTCGAAGTAACCAAGGGCAAAGCAATCATTCGACCAGGAGATATTGAAGTTTGCCAGCTAGTGGCAGTTGTTCCTGAAGGAACGAGCAAACAAAGACATCAGCAGGAATATGAAAACGCACGGGCTGATGAGACGCGTAAGTTTGATTGAAGAAAAAGTGCACTGCTGCTTCTGATGGCCCTTTGAACAAATTCAAACGTTGGAGCTGCGGGTTTCGAACGGCAAAAGCAACCGGATTGCTGAGCTGACAAAAACTTCATGAATTATTCGAAAAGTGACTTACCAACTATTGCGTTTTCCACGGTCTGAGAAGACTCTGACACCGACACCCGCTCCTGCTGTTGGATACTCAGGAGCGGTTTTT
>CALCSP010000455.1 GCA_937893785.1 uncultured Verrucomicrobiales bacterium | reverse complement strand
TTTTTTTCATTTTGGTAAAATTTGCTTATTCTTTCTTTAATTTTGAGATGAGAAAAGTGGTCGTGGTGGGGTATTTCACCCCGGAGAGTCCCGGATAGACCAGTTCGCAGGCTACGCCCTGTGCCTTGCAGCGTTCTTTGAGCTTAACGCCAAAGTTGGAGGTATGGGTGGGGTCTTTCTGAGCCTTACCAATAGCCGGTGGTGACTTGTAGATCAGGTAGACCGGGGGATCATCCCGGCTGACAAGGGCGTAGGGGGAATACTCGGCGATCCACGGCAGGATCTTTTCCCGCTGCCCGAGAAAATCGGCAAAGGATTTCAGCCCGAAGGCATGCCCGCCATAGCGGCTGTTGGGCGTCCACTCTTTCATCTGCTGTGGATCAAGGGTTGTCTGGGCCCCGATGACGGCAGCACAGGACAAGCGGGAGGATTCCCTTGCTACCGGATCCTCGCTCTGCGGATCGGCCAGGTCATCGTGAAAGGCCAGCCATAGGCTTGAGCAGGCTCCGGCTGAACCGCCTGCAGCTCCGATGCGGTTCTTGTCGAGGTTCCACTCGCTTGCCTTACTGCGCACAAACTGTAGGGCTCGTGCAGCGTCATGCAGGGGTGCCTTGACCGGGGGTGTTTCTGTGGCCATGACATATCGATAATTAATCGCCACCACCGAGATACCTGCCTTGAGCAGGGCATTGGGATCGGCAAACCGGTCCAGGCGTTCCTTCGAGCCTCCTTGCCAGCCACCGCCATGGATGACAAAGGCCACCGGAGTGGGGGAAGAGGATTTTGCTTTCCAGAAATCAAGAACGTTTCGCTCGTGCTTGCCGTAGCGGACTTCAGAGAGAGTGGGCTTTGGAACCACACTGCTGTAGCTTTCCTTGTTTTTGCCTGTAGCCGGTTTCCCGGTATTCACGAAATGTTGCCTGATTGGTGATTTTTGAACGGGGAAAGAAACCAACTTTGCAATAGACAGGTTGGCTATCCTGACACTGTCTTGCTCATTGGGAATGTCGTTCTTGTTTGCCAGACTCCTGTAGATACCCCATTTCGGGCGAATGAAATCAAAGCCTGTTCTCCAGGTTGGAAAGCCGGCAAGATCACGTGAAAAGCGGATGGATTGATCCTGTGAGCGAATCGAGAAGCGAAGACGACCCTTGGATTCCGGCACAAGAATGCATTCGCACTCCAGCCATTTACCCCTGCAATCTCTCCAGTCGGCAATGTGCATGCGTTGGGAGCCGTTTTTTGTCCACCATCGCAGTTCAAGCTGTGGCTTGCCTCGGTAAACCGCTCCAGAAAGCGTGGCTACCGGATCAGAAGCGTGTTTTCCTCCGACCGGTTTCAACTGGAAGAAGTGGCAGAAGTTTTTGGTCACGGCGAATGATTCATCAACCTTCAAAAACCAGTGGTAGCGCGTTACTTCACCCAGGGAACTCTTGAGCGTTTGTGGAGAACCTTGGTATCCCTTGATTTCGTTGCGTTGTCTTTCTTTTCCCTTCGGCCAGACCCGGTCGCGATCCCCATCCTTGTCGCGGTGCAGGTAAAAGCCAAAGCAGGGGCCCATTTGATGGTCTTCCTCGATTTTCAGGTGCTCAAAGCCTTGATGGTTTTGCTGAAAGCTTGCAGGTGTCTCGATCGAGTATTTTCCGAAAACGGCTTGCACCTGAGCTATGGCTGTCTTGCCGGTATCGATTTTCGCTTTGAGATTAACCTTGCTTAATGTGCCCGAAGGATTTTTTTTCGGCGCTCCAAAGGAAGCGCAGAGGCATGCAGAAATTGAAATGATCCCTGCCAGGAAAATGGCCGTTTTGCTTGCGGGTTTTTCTATCATGATGAGCAGGAGAAATTTCCTTGGAAATTTAAACCCAAGGGTCCGGCATGCAATGACCTACTGCTTCTCTTTGCGATGCGTGCCCTTCTCGATGAAGCTCCAAGTCTGCTCCCCCCATTTGCCCTCAGTCATACAGGCCGGGTTGTGGAGGAATTTCCTAGTGGGGTCTTTCCTGTTCAGGCAACTCGATCCGGCCGGGTAAGCGGAGATATCCCTTGGCAGTTGCACGTAGTTATAGGGAATTTGAAGCGTGTCCAGGGAGGCTCGAAAGTTCCTGGTGTTGAGCGCACCCTGCACCAGACGAATCTTCACGGATTTGCGGATTGCCTCGGTTTTCTTGCCGTATTCGGGCACATAATTCCTTGCCTTAGGGTCGGAGAAGCTGGTGCCGCCTCCTGCATCGAGGGCCACCGCTATCGAGAAGAGATCGAGATACTTGGCACCCCAATAAATAGCCCCAGCAGCTCCCATGGAGAAACCCATGATGGTGCGTTGGCGGCGATCGCCGGTCGCGGCGTATTCCTTTTCAAGGTAGGGCAAAAGTTCCTTGAGGATATTGGTTTCCGGTCTCTTTCCCTTGGCTCCGTCCCTCCAAACCGTACCGCCGTATTTCTCGGGAAAGACCATGATGAAGTTGCCAATCTTGCCTGCCTTCCGGGCCGCCTCGTAGCTCTGCATCACCTGAGAGGAGGAATTGCCGCCACCAGCACCATGCAGGAAAATGGCCAGCGGATAAGGTCCCTTTTCCTTATGGTAGTTGGGGGGCAGATAAAGGGTGTAGATGATTTCATCCCCGGTAAGTGGTCCCTTGTAAGTGAGATTCTTCTGGTAATTGCCTTCATGAACACCGGCACCGCGTTGAGCCTGAGCCGCGCAAGCGCAAAAGGCAGACAGAATGATGAGCGTAAGTCTTTTCATGGTCGATTCTTGCCCGAGATGCGCAGGCTCTTTTTATCGAGAGATAAGATAAAGGCCGTGACGGCGGAGGCCGAGACGCGGGAATCCGATCCGTAGCCCGCGTTGTCACGGTTGGGTTGGTAATAGAAGGTTCCGTCCGGGCACTGGGACAGGACAAACCACCATTTATTTTTGTCCATCAAACGTCGAAAGCTCGCAGGGTCGAGGTGTGCGGCGGCGGCGGCATACGCCATGCCCATGACCGGAGATCCGTGGGTGTCGGGAAAGCTTTCGGGATGTCGGCCGATTACCTTGGCATGGGCAAGGGCTCGCTTGAGATACTTGTCGTCATTGTAGGGGCTCATGGCATTGGCGACGCCCGCTGCACCTGTGCGTCCCATATCTGCCCAGTTGTTTTGCCCGGCTGCCTTGTCCGCATACCAGACATAACCGTTGCGACCGGAGGACCGGACGAGGAAATCGTAGGCTTTGTCGTGACGCTCACGATCCACCTTGATGCCGCAGTGCTTCATCATGGCGAAGGCCAGCGCGCCCTGTCCGGTGAGCATGCTGATCGGACCGTAACCCTCGAATCCGGGGTTGTGCCCCCAACCACCGTGAGCACCCATCTTGTCCTTAGGCACGGCCCCGGGGTGGGTCTTGCGTGATTTATCGTCGATCTGAGCCATGTCCACATACTGGCTTGAGATCAGGAAATCATAGACTTCCTGGAGCTCTGGCAATACCCACTTCTCACCAGTGGCGAGATAAAACTCGCTCATCACGATGGCGGCTGCCATGTAGCGCCAATTGATGAGCCAGCTCCGATCCTTGACCTTGGTGGTGCGGGCATGAAACTGCGCGTTTTTCCTGACGAGGTCGATGTGTTTCGGATCGCCGTTAGCCAGCAAGGCGAGAGGGGCAAAGGTGTCATGCGGAGGGCTCCCCCAGGACCCGTCTTCTCGCTGGGTTTTTACGAGATAAGCAAGCAGATCCTCTAGAATTTGGGTGCTCTTTGTACAGTTGGCCGGGTATTTGGGACCGTAGGTGCCATATTGTGTACCGACATTGAGGGCAACCTTAAGGGTCTGATCCTTGCGCCGGAGAGTGAGATCCAATCGGCCGTTGTGCTCTTTGCCTTGGCTTTCCTCCAGTGCCATCGCGAAGTCAAGCAGGGGGCCGTCCGGACCGAACACCTCCATGCCATAGCCATTTCGATGGGGTGTCTTGAACGCACGTCCGTTGGCTCCCACTACGAGGTCTCCGACCTTGACCTTGCCCGCTGCTGGGCTTCCGTCGAAGACGTGTCGCACGAGCAAAAACTTCGGTTCCTTGGCGATGAGCTCGGCCCGTATTCCGGTGATGCCGAGGTTGTAGAACCAGCCATTGACTTCGGCGTCCGGTCCTGAGCCTGCCTTCTGCTTCCAAGGGCGTCCGTTTTCATAATAGTGCACCTGGCCGACAAGGGTCTTGGGCAGGAGCGGGAGCAAAAGGGCGAGGTAAATCAATCCGCGTTTCATCATTTTCATTGCTTTGGACTTGGTTTCAAAGAATTCCGAAGAAGGTCGCTACTCTTAGCGATCCTTAATTGGCTTTTTAATGGCTTGAACGACACGATTAAAAGTGGTGTCAGAACGAGAGGGCACAACGTGACCGGCTCTTGAATCCAATAGTAACTTTGGGTTCTTAAATGGCGAAGCCAAGTTATCATTGGCGATCCAGTCTGTTACTCCTAGCCAGACCAATGCCGGAATGTTGTCGAATGGAGCTTTAGCCTTGATCCTGTTGATGAGTCCTTGGTGCGTGGTGGGAAGGTATCCGCCAAACATGGCAGCCACTTGAAACGTGCCACCTGGAATCTGGGATAGATAGACAGGTATAAATGCAGCGCCTTGCGAATAACCCAAGATCCCATAGAAAGGACCTTGTTTCTCTACAATTGTGTTTAAGATGCTGACGGATTCGGCTGCCCAATCGGGATCGGTGGTTGGCTTCTTTTTACCCCCAGGCGGATCACGCATCCATAACCCCCCATCAGGGGCTTGCGCAAAAACCAATGCATAGTCACGGCCGAGAGCTTTCCGCAGCGACTTTATCCCGGAGCTATTCTGGAAATCCTTGGCATTTCCGCCTCCACCATGGAGGCAAAGTATCTTACGGATTGCGGGCGCGGAATCGTTTTTGCTTAAGGTGAGAGCAGCATCTTTTTCACTGGAACTACTTTCTTCATCATTGCTTTTCACGGGTTCCGGAAACACACAAAAGCACAATAAAACTGTAAGCAGAATTTTCATTTTAATCATCAAGACAAAGCGTTGTTTGGCATTGGAGAGAGGAACATTCAATGATGTTATTTCGTCCTAAGGTCGCTGAAGTTTCTCTCCTGTTTTCGGCATTATCAAGGTAGGTTCACCCTCGAGATAACCGAGGGCTGTTAAGAATCTGTCCGCTTCGATAAGAGTGACATCAGTCCAGGGTTGCCTGTTGAAGAAGCCATGACCCTGCCCATTGGCGATCCGAACCTCTACGGAGTCAGAAATCTTGAGTGAGGTCATCTTCGCGCTTGCTGCTTTCCATCCCTTTTTCAACCACGTGTCCTCGCTTCCAAAAAATACCATAGCAGGCGGTAGGTCATCCTTGAGGTGTTGCAAGAAGTCGACTTGCGGATCCTTGGCATCTGATGCGCTTAGAGCCGGATTAAATAAGAGGTAAGCTGCAACTGTTGCATCATATTTCTTGGTGTCAGAAGGATCGTTCAACCCGGGATTGGTCGTTGCCAGCAAACTGATATGCCCGCCGGCCGAACCCCCGCCTGCGATAATTTTCAACGGATCAATACCAAGTTTTTCCGCATTCTCTTTGTACCAACGAATGGCACTCTTCGCATCGGTGATGCAGACCCGCTTCCGGGATTCTGTGCCTTTAACATTATTCTTAACACCGGCTTTCGCGGCGAGCTTGTAGGTTACAGTGGCTGCAACAAGGCCCC
>CALCSP010000454.1 GCA_937893785.1 uncultured Verrucomicrobiales bacterium | reverse complement strand
TCGAACTTTGCGCGGCACTAACCGCAGCTGTCACCAAACGAGTGCTTTGACGTTCAATCATTTTTTTACTTTCCGGATTGGCGAGGTCGTCATGAAATGCAAGCCATAGGGAAATGTGCCCACCGGCGGATCCTCCGGTTGCTGCAATTTTTCCCGGTGAGATGTTGTATTTTTTTGAGTGAAGCCTGATGTGCTGCAGTGCCTTAGCACAGTCATGCATCTGAGCGGGGAAAGTGGCGGTTGAAGAAAGTCGGTAATTGACGGCGGCAACCGATATTCCTTCCTTGAGCATAGTGTTGAGAAGTCCATGATTGATGCTGCGTTTGTCGCCGCCACGGAATCCACCGCCGTGGTAGTAAACGACCAGTGGCGTTGGTGTTTTACTTGTTGCTAACCAGAGGTCATAGACATTTCTCTCGTGCTCGCCATAGGAGATGTCGATATGGTCGGGAGGGGTGAGCTGGGATTTGTGCTGTTTGTCGGGGTTGTCGCGACCTGCTCTTGTTTTTCGGAAGGCATCATCTTCTTCGGGGGTTACAAAGCCATCTCCGTTCTTGTCAACATTCTCAAAGATTCTCCTGGCGGGTGCAGGCACTTCACTTTTGCTGAGTTTCCTATCTCCGTTCTGGTCAAAGCGCTGCACGAACGGATTTTTCGCCTGGCATGTGATTGTCAGGATAGATGCCAGCAGTATACCCAAGCGAATGAAATGGAAGGGGGGGGGTGAAGTCATCAGTAGCGGTTCTTGAAGTTATTATGATATTTTAGGGCAGAAAAGATTATCCCGTCATGATGTCCTTTGCCGAGTATTCAATTCTTGAGCCTTAAATTCCCGTTTGGTTATCGACAAAACAACCAGAAGGGCATAAAACATTGTGTGATGAAAAAAATGACTCTTCTTTCTGCCCTTTTAATAGGCCTTACCACCTTGGTTCATTCCGCTCCCTTGACTTATGAGGGAAAGTCCGGAGTCGGTAAGGGGAAGCACATTGTCTTTATTGCCAGTGATCATGAATACCGTGGTGAGGAGACCTGTCCGGCGATTGCCAGAATCTTGGCACACCGATATGGCTTTAAGTGCACTGTGCTCTTCGGGGTGGATAATGATGGGCACATCAAGCCCGGTTCTTCCAACGTTCCTGGAATGGAGGTCCTTGACGATGCCGACATGATGTTTCTCTTCCTGCGTTTCCTGGCTCCGGATGACAAATCCATGAAGCATTTCACTGATTATCTTGATCGCGGTGGCCCAGTGCTGGGCTTGAGAACAACCACCCATGCCTTTAATGGGTTGAAGGGCAAGAACAGCAAGTATAACTACAATTCTCGTGATAAGAGCTACGACTGGGGTTTCGGTCGCCAGATCCTTGGCGAGACATGGAGGCCGCGTGAGGGAGCAGGGCATTACGGTCGCAACCATCAATTCAGTACCCGCATGTTTGTGGTTCCCGAGCAGAAGGATCACCCTGTGATGCGTGGAGTCACTGACATGCATGCCATGGCCGGGGCATACAGTGCCGTTCCCATTGAGGGATCGCTTATTTTGGGAAAGAATCAGGTCCTTGATTCCATGAAGCCGGACGGCAAACCACTTGCCAATAAGCCGCCGAGCCCGTGCACATGGGTGCGCACCTACAAGTCGGCTTCAGGCAAAGAGGGCAGGGTATTTACCAGTACCCAAGGAGCTTCTCAGGATATCGTCAGTGAAGGTTACCGCCGTTGTATCATCAATGGTGTGTTCTGGTGCTTGGGAATGGAGAAGCACATCAAGGCGGATATGGACGTTTCTTTTGTGGGACCTTACCAACCGACCAAGTTTAGCTTTGGCGGAGGCCGTAAGCGGGTGAAGCCATCTGACCTTGCCGGGTTCGAAAGTCCGCTGCTTCCGGCCGACAAGTAGAGAGCGGCGCATAGTTTGAGGTTGCGTGGTCTTACAATTAGGCCTCACTAATTTTATAGTGGGCTACGATTTAGGAGCTAGGGTTTCCGGCAAACTGAAGTAACCGCTTAACCTGCTGAGACGTCCATCGTCTGGGTAGCCAGAATTGACAAACTTCTGCACCGCCCCTTGAGTTTCTCAAAGCTATGATCTCTATCATCCTTCTCGGCATAGTAGGGCTTGTCCTCTTTTTGATCATTCTCAAGAAAGGAAAGTTTAGGGTGTTTGGGCTTTTGGTGGCAGCGCATATTGGCGGGGTGTTGCTGGGCACTGCAGCGTCCGGTCTGCTATTTGACAAGCCTCTTGGCTTATCGGTATTCATATTAGCGCCACTTGAAATGAGCATAGGAATCCC
Source organism: uncultured Verrucomicrobiales bacterium (assembly GCA_937893785.1). Lineage (GTDB taxonomy): Bacteria > Verrucomicrobiota > Verrucomicrobiia > Verrucomicrobiales > DEV007 > CACIUL01. The sequence goes on along the minus strand of CALCSP010000454.1, from coordinate 1,372 downwards.
GATGGTCTTTGATTCCTCGGTGTCTGTCGGCTGCTTTGTTGTTACTGGACTGTTCATCTCTGTAACTTGTTTTGTTTGGGGAATGAAAAAAATCAGTTCATGGGCACTGTGCGGTCTCTTTCTGGGCTCAACTCTTTGGAGTCTGGGGAATGTTTTGGTGTTCTGGACATTTATGTCAGCCTGATTGATAAAGTAAAAAGCGAACAAATCCCATTCATGTTACGTCTCTAATCGCGTCAAGATCTGCAGATGAAAGAGGAAATCGCTTTCAGGGACGGCAAATTGATTTCCACAAAGAAATGGAACGAAGACGGCAACCCAAAATAACCGTCTAACCTGACGGGAAGTAACTTTATTTACGAACGATTGATAAGGTGTCGCAGGATTGGTCTGGTGATTATTTTTTTCTGTCATCAAGGGACATTCCAAGATCCTTGGCTCTGCCCGGTGGTAGTTCCATGATCTGGACCCGGCGAAAATGAATCTCTGATCCCTCGGACTCAAGGCAGAGGTAGCCCTTTCGCAGATCTGCCTCGCGGATGCCATTCACAAATTTTCCGTTGATAGAGAGCTTTACCGTGCCGTCCACAGCAACGACCACATATCGGTTCCACTCACCCTTGCCTTTACAGCGCATCTCATAAGACATGCTACGATTTCCCCTGGGGTTTTCCGGGATCGCTCTCATGCCGCCCGCGCCAAAGAGTTCACCACTTACGTAACCGGGATGGTTGGGCTTGCCTTTTCTCTTGTGGATATTCGGCCACTCGAGCTCCAACATCTGAACTTCCATGCCAAGGGGCAGGCGGTTACCCGAGGGCTTGGCATCACTCCACAGGAAGATTCCTGAATTGCCACCTGCTTTCATGTGCCGCCACTCGATGATGAGGATAAAGTTCTCGTATTGCTTGGTTGAACGCATGACGCCGATGGGCCTTCCGGTGCAGACCAACAGGCCATCTTTAACAGACCAGGTTTCTGGCGAGGTATTCACGTCGACCCAGTTGGTGAGATCCTTACCGTTGAAAAGGTCAACGAAGCCAAGCTCTAATGGGGCTAGTTCAGTAAGGGTTGTCTTTTTTACCTCTTCGGCAGTGAGGTGAATCGGGGCGGTAATGAGTGAAAGGCAGAACAGGTTTTGGATAAATGCTTTCATATGTAAATATAAACCCATAATTGAGATCCATGCACTAGGTTTGGGCACTGTTTTAGCGGGTTTTCGTCTCGGGGTGAAGTGTCGATATCTTTCGAAGCTTGCAAAGATATGCAAATGCGATCAACACTCTGATTATGAGTGCAATAAGGATATTTTTTGTGCTTTTTCCTTGTCTGGTTTTTTCCTTACACGCCCAGGTGAAATACGGTGAGGCTG
>CALCSP010000453.1 GCA_937893785.1 uncultured Verrucomicrobiales bacterium | reverse complement strand
ATATTGCCCGGTGTTTCTCCCAGGAGTGATGCCATTGTTCAGGCGTTTGTTGAGCAAGTGAAGGATAGATGTTCTCGGCACTGTCCGTGCTAAAGTAATGTGTGATGGAGTTTGGTGGGCCATGATACACCACCCGCCCTTCAAATAGAACCAATACCGAGTCATAAAGTTCTAGATTGCTCAAGCTATGCGTGACGTTGACGACGATGCGATCTTGTTCATGCGAAAGCTGATGCATCAAATTGACAATTTCATGCTCTGATTTTGGATCAAGTCCGCTGGTTACTTCATCGCAGAGCAGTAGGATCGGGTTGCTGGCAAGTTCAAGTGCGAGGCCAAGTCTTCGCTTTTGCCCTCCGGAAAGAACTTCCACACGGCGGTCTCTTAATTTTTCAAGGCCAACCTTGGCAAGCACATTGTCGAGTATAGAATCAACCTCCTGCAATGATCGGGTTTTGACCCGGAGGCGGATGGCACTCTCGATGCTTTCCTCAACGCTAAGTTCGTCAAAGGCGATACTAAACTGAGGAACGTAGCCGATTTCGGATGGTGAGAGGTCTTGGTCTTCAGCGAGATTTCTTCCGTCCCAGAATATTGCCCCACTGCTTTCCTCATTTAGTCCGGCTATAATTCTTAACAAGGTGGTCTTTCCGCATCCAGAAGGTCCAACGATTGCCATAAAGTGCCCTTGGTGGACTTGGATGCTGACATCCTTGATGAGTGCGATTTCCTCATCACCCTTATCAATTGTATAGCAGATTTTCTCTAGACTAAGCACGGAGGCGGTTTTCTATATAAATCCTTCTAATAAACCCTTAAAACAGGGTCAGGCAACGGCAGAAAAAAAAGTCGAAAGGAACTTAAGTGGCAGTATTTTACAGAACAGCCGTCAATAGCGGGGTTTTTACTTAGATTTTTTTTAATGGCACAAAGGCGCAAAAGAAAACCAAAAGCTTCAAGCAAAAGACTGACAAGGCGTTTGCTGGCAGTGGCGCTTACTTTGTTCGTGCTTGTCGTGGTTGGTGGTTTTCTGGTGCTGCTAGCATTGCGTACTTATCTTCACAGTGACAAATTTCGTGTTCTGGTAAGTGACGAGGTTTCTGAAGTGTTTCAGGCCGATGGCGAGTTTGCCGGATTCCAGTGGACGGGAATGGCTGCCTACACTGATGATTTTAAGGCTCAGGGGCGATCTGGTGCATTGTTTTCCAGAGCCAGGGCTGATGGAATTCGTGCACGAGTTAATTTTGGAGCGGTTTGGGACAGGGTCTGGGAAATTACAGATGTTGATGTGGATCGGTTTGATGTTCTACTTGCCCCGCCTTTTGGTGAAAAGTCGCCGAAAGTTGATGATCAGGTCGCTGGTCGAGGCGATGACTCCAGCGGTGGCGGAGGATGGTTGAGTGCTTTTTTGCCAAAGGAGGTCCTGGTAAAGAGGGCAGGGATTGCTGAAATGAATTTTGATTGGCGCTTGGATAAGACCACTGTTTCAGGAAGGCGGACAGCGCTCGAGATAACGCCTACAGTGATTCCAGGGGTTTACCGGATGGTTGCTCAGGGAGGTGTCATTAGTAGTTCGGAAATGCCTGCGTTTGATTTACAGGGGGCCGAGATTCGTGCAGGGAATGGTCGTGTTATTGTGGATCGTGCATCCTTGAGGTTTTTTGAAAATTCAAGGCTCAGCCTGAATGGGGAGGTTGAGTTTGAAGCGGAGAGTTCCACAGAACTAAACCTGAAGGCACGTGTAAGAAATGTGCCGGCCAGTGAAATCCTACCCGAGGACTGGGTCAAAAGATTAAAGGGCAGGGTTGAGACGGATATAGATATCACAGGTGTGATGTCAGTAGCAGATCCTAACGATATTCGATTGGCGGGGCGAGCAAGGTTGGTTGACGGTGTTTTTGAGGCTATGCCGATTTTGGAAAGGCTTGATGAAATGCTGGGCTCAAGTCGGTTCCGGCGCCTTTCGTTTAATGAATTCATTGTTGATTTTGTGCACTCAGGTGAGGCGACGACACTGGAGGATGTTTTTCTCCTTTCCTCTGGAACAGCTTGCCTCAAGGCCAGGGCTCGTTTGAGCAAAGATGGCGATCCGTCGGGGATGTATATGCTGGGAATAAATCCAGACGTGATTAAGTGGTTGCCGCTGATAAAAAAAGCGGTCATCGAAGAAGTCTTTTGCTATGACCGTGATCGTGCATTTGAAGTCGTATTTGGTCAGGGAGAACCTTCAACCGCTAAGCCACCCGAGGGCTTTAGATGGGCGATTTGTCGTATTGAACCGTCGGCAACTGATCCGTTTACTGCTGATATTCGCAAGCAGTTCTTTAGCAAAGGTGGTCTTGCGCTGTGGGCTGAATTGGCTGGAGCCGGTGAAAAGGGGATACGCGCTATTGGGTTGCTTGCCGATAGAGCACGGAAAGAGGGTGTTGATTTAATTTCCATACTTTCACAGGGTTCGGAGCAAGTGGAGGGCGGCCTTATTGGTAGGCAAAATCTGATGAGGGCGGCAGGGGAGCTTGGGATTGAGTCTGCGATGAGGGATGTGTTACAAGGCGTCGTCGAGGGCGTGAGTGAATTGCCAGGGGCAATCTTGCGTACAGGAGGCGATATACTTGACGGATTGATCCCCTAACATAAAGAAGTGCATTTGACCCATTAGTGAGCACAAGGTAGCATTGTAATTAATGGAAATTACTGGCTATGTGCTTCGTGGGTTAGTAGGAGTGGTTGGATTGATTGGCATTGCCTACTGCCTTAGTTCACAGCGCAAACATATAAACTGGCGTGTGGTGGCTGGAGGTTTGTTTTTACAGTTTGCGATAGCTGCTTTATTGCTTGGCAACGTCCCTGGAGTTGCCGTGATTTTTGAGGGGATTTCCAAGTTCTTCGTGTCCCTATTCGGTTTTGCAATGGATGGATCGGATTTCGTTTTCGGGTTTCTGGGCAGGCCTGAAGAGATTAGTGGAGAGCTTGGAGTGAAGCGCAGTTTCGTATTTGCTTTCCATGCTCTGCCAATGATTATCTTTTTTTCCGCACTGTCATCACTGCTTTATTATATGGGAGTGTTGCAATGGACGGTGAAGATTCTTGCGATGATCATGAGCCGCTTAATGCGACTGTCTGGGGCGGAAAGTCTTGCAGCAGCAGCGAATGTTTTTGTCGGTCAGACAGAAGCGCCCCTGATTATTAAACCTTATGTGTCAAGAATGACACAATCTGAGCTGATGGCTCTGATGGTGGGGGGGATGGCCACAATCGCGGGATCAGTATTTGGTGCTTATGTGATGTTTTTGGGAGCTGGAGATGATCAGGAAATGCAGAGATTTGGCAAGGTGCTGCTCTGCGCATCTTTGATGAATGCACCAGCTGCACTCCTTATTGCAAAGATCCTTGTACCTGAAAGGGGTCAGGTCAATCGTGATTTGAACGTGGATAGGGAGAAAATTGGAACTAATGCAATTGATGCCGTTGCCAACGGCACGACTGAGGGATTGAAGCTTGCTCTTAATGTGGCGGCGATGCTCATTGCCTTCATTGCAATCATCGCAATGGTGAACTTCATGATGGGTTCGTGGTTTGGTGCTATTCCGCTTCCCGGAGAAGCAGGCAATGTGAATGGGTTTGTGGAAGATATAAGCGGTGGGAGCTTTGATTCGCTTTCACTGGAGGCTATTTGCGGGTTTGTATTTGCCCCTCTGGCTTGGTTGATTGGCGTGGCCTCGGATGAAGTTTTGAGAGTTGGACAGCTCATTGGAGTTAAGGTAATAGCCAACGAATTTGTTGCATTTGCCAGCCTAGGGGAATTAAAGGCTCTTGGTGATCTTACTAGTCGGTCGGTATTTCTCGCCACTTTTGCTCTTTGCGGATTTGCCAATTTTGCATCGATTGGCATCCAGATTGGAGGTATTGGAGGCTTAGCTCCAGACCGGAAGTCTGATATCGCTAGTTTGGGTTTGAAGGCTCTTATCGGAGGAAGTCTTGCAAGCCTTCTTTCAGCCTCAGTGGCGGGAATGTTTTACGCAGTTGCCATGCCATAGGCATGCAACTATACCCCAGGAAGACGCTGCCCTTTCTTATAAGGCAAATTTTACTAAGCGTAGGACATTTCGATGAAGCCCTCCAGCTTGCGCAATCGGGTAGGATGGCGCATTTTACGTAGTGCCTTGGCCTCTATCTGTCGAATGCGCTCCCTTGTCACTTCAAACTGTTGGCCGACTTCCTCAAGAGTGCGTGTGTAGCCGTCAAGAAGGCCAAAGCGCTGCTCCAATACGGCTCTTTCCCTTTCGGTTAGAGTATCAAGCACATCTTTGATCTTGGAGCGGAGTAAGGTGAAACCTGTTTGCTCCATTGGATTGTCAGCTTTTAAATCCTCAATAAAATCTCCAAAGCTTGTGTCATCGGCTTCGCCAACCGGTGCCTGCAGGGAAATGGGTTGCTGAGCCATTTTTAGCACAGCGCGAACACGTTGCACCGGGAGGTGGATTTCTTCGGCGATTTCATCCTCTGAGGGTTCGCGTCCATACTCCTGAACGAGTTGTTTCTGAACGCGCATCAGCTTATTGATGGTCTCGATCATGTGTACAGGAATCCGGATGGTTCTGGCTTGGTCCGCAATGGAGCGAGTGATTGCCTGACGGATCCACCAAGTGGCGTAGGTAGAGAATTTGTAACCGCGCTGGTATTCAAACTTTTCAACGGCTTTCATCAAACCCATGTTCCCTTCTTGGATCAGATCAAGGAAGGACAGTCCGCGATTGGTATATTTTTTAGCGATTGATATGACCAACCTAAGGTTTGCCTCCACCATTTCAGCCTTTGCTCGGACTGCGGCTTTAACCCATTTCCTTAGCTCGAGGAAAGTGGCTTTGTATTCGTCAGGAGTTTGCCATGCATTTAGGCAGTATTCTACGAATTGGTCTTGGGTATTATCTTCGGGTTTCGAGTTTTTTGCCTTGCGTTCAAGTTGAATAAATTCCGAGTGATAGTCGCTTACTTGATCCAAGAACTCGTCGAGTACTTTTTCTTTATAATGAAATCTCCTATACGCCTTTGAGAGTTTTACAACTAGCGCGTTAAAAGACTCCTCGAGCTTCTTCCTGGAGCGGACCTTGGGTTTATGAAGCTTTCGATAGGTGGCGTCAGCCTCATTTTTAGTGTCGGAGACATTTTTCACAAGGCGCTTCAATCCATTAATGTAGCGCTCCCGGCTTGTGATGTCCTTATCAGAAATAACGCGATCAAAGCGTTCATTGCCCTCAATGAGGCGATCTGCGATATTCAAATAGAGTTCACTGGCAAAGCCAAAACTGTGCAGAAGTTTATGGGCGTTTTTTTCGGCTGTCTCAATACGTTTTGAGATTTCAACTTCCTCCTCGCGGGTAAGCAATGGAACCTGCCCCATTTGTTTCAGGTACATTCTGACAGGATCATCGAGGATATCGAGCTTTGTTCCCGCCTTCTGTGGTTCGTCTTCATTCTGCTGTTTTTGCTTCCGAATTTCACCGACTTTATCAACCTGAGATGCGTCGATAATATCGAACTCCATATTTTGAAGTCTGGAGATTACGTCATCAAGCAAGCTGCCTTCAGATGCGGAAGCCGGTAGAGCTTCATTAACGTCATCGTATGTGAGATAGTCCTGCTCCTTTGCCAGCTTGATCAGCTCACGTATCTTTTCCTGTATGCTGGGGGAATCAATGTGTAGTGAATTGCTCTTTGCTGCTGAACGATCAGTTCCTTCGTGACGAGGGAGACTTTCTGTGAGGATTGAGGAAGTTGCGTTTTTCCTAGGGCGCCCGCGAGGTCTCTTGATTCGCGGATCTCCGGTGATGCCGTGCTCGGCAAGAATTTTACTTCGGAGCTGTTCCT
>CALCSP010000452.1 GCA_937893785.1 uncultured Verrucomicrobiales bacterium | reverse complement strand
TCCGACCCATTTACTCTCACGGCCCTTGATGTCAATGCGTCCGCTTGCTGGGTTGATGGTGAGGGTTGTAAAGAGGCTGTCGCTGTAGGGGCAGGTATATTCAATCCAGCGGAACTTGGAGTGGATCTTATCCGGGTAGCTTTTGTTTCGGTAGGATTTGCCGACCCATTTATAAGAGGCTGAGTTGACATGCAGGTAGGAAAGCTTACCCGCTCGGGAAACGTGGTCGATGTGGGTGTGCCCGTTGACCGCCAGCAGGACCTTATCGGCAGCTGTGTTGAGTAGGGATTGGATCTCCTTGGCGTTGTCGATGCTCCCTGGGCCTGCCAAGGGCTGATGGGAAATAATGAGGATGGGGCCTTTGAGGGTTTTAAGTTTTTCGGCGAGCCACTCCAGCTGTTTTTTTCCGATGTGTGCGGGGTAGCCACTTTTGTGGTTTTTTGGCTTCTCGTTGGCATCAAGAATAACCAGATCAATTCCGTTGATGTGCTCGGTGTAGTAGCGTCCTTTCATGCCCCAGATCTTGGCAACTTCATCAAATGAGTGACCTCCATCGATTTCGTGGTTTCCAAGAACATGCAAGGCCTTGGGATGTGCTTTTTCAAAGGCCTTGGTGACCATTTCGTTTTTTTTACTGGGATAGGCGAAGTCCCCGAGCTGGATCAGCGCATTTGGCTTTTCTTCTTTCATGGCATCGAGGAAGGTCAGCAACCTTTTGGGCCCATCATGCATGATGTCCTGATGCAGGTCGGCGATCAGTCCGATCTTGATTGGCTTCTTGATGCCCTTGAGTGCAGCCTTGACTGGATCGGGCAAAAGGATGGAGCTTGTCGCCATGCCCGTAGCCTGGATAAAGTGACGCCTTGATGAGGTGTTTCGTATCATGAGTCGATTGGTGGTGCATGCCGCACTTGAAGCGGTTGGCATGCTAAGGCGATTTACATAAAACAGAGCTTATTGAAGGATCAGAACGATGCATATAAAACCTTATCGACCATCTCTCTAAGCTCTTTTTGCTCCCGGTTTTCCTGACTCAAGCACAAAGCTGGCCTGATTAATTATGGGCGATCCTGGCTTGTCGACATAGGGTGTGACACGGAAGTGTGTGGTCCAAGATTTAGGCGTGAGATCACAGCTTACATAACCGCGGTTGGAATTGTAATAGCGCACAAAATCGTTCTGTGCGGCTGCGCGCTCGTATTCAGTAATGCGGTTGCCGCCGTTGCCCCCGGAAGACATAGCAGTGCAGACAAATTCGGTGCCGACCACAGGTGAATTTTCAGCCTGAAAATCAAGCTGTAGGTCAGTAACCCAGTTTACGTGTATGTCGCCGGTTAATACCACCGGATTGGGTACACGACGTTCGTGGAAAAATTGTAATAGACGGCGCCGACTAACTTCGTAGCCAGGCCACTGATCCATACTGTAGCGGCGCTCTCCGCCTTTACCACGGTTTAACGGTGCCATCATCACCTGTTGCGCCAGCACATTCCACTTAGCGGTAGATTGTGCAAGGCTGCGCATTAGCCAATTTTCCTGCCGAGTTCCAAGCATAGTGGCGCGTGGGTCAAGTGCTTTACCGACCATTGGTTTCTGGTGGTCGCCATTAGGTTGATCCGTACGGTATTGACGAGTGTCGAGCACGTGGAAATTCGCCAGTCTTCCATATGGACAGCCGCGATACAGCGTCATGTTCGGTCCTTGTGGGAAAGACCTTCGGCGTAACGGCATGAATTCATAGTAGGCTTGGTAGGCATTCATGCGGCGCGCGAGAAACTTTTCGGGCGCGATGCCGTCCTCCTCGGAAACAAGATTGGCATAGTTGTTGTCGAACTCGTGGTCGTCCCATGTCACCAACCAAGGAAAAATCCTGTGCG
>CALCSP010000451.1 GCA_937893785.1 uncultured Verrucomicrobiales bacterium | reverse complement strand
ATGCCCCGGCGTAAAATCCTCCTTCAGAAGAAACTTCACCCCGTCAGAAATGGGCTGCCCAAGACCGGCAAGCCCTATCTTGGTAAAAGGGATTCCGACGCGATTGGGGCCAACACGATCCTGAATAATGGCACTGACCCTTCTTTCAGCCCACACAGAATAGGCTACCATTGGAAGAATGACGGCAAAAACCAGCACGACAATCTTGATCACCGGGACCAGTAATTCGAATAATTCAATGATGGCTAGGAAATAACTCATGATGAAATCTTTAGCCAACAATCAAACCATCACGCACGCGAGCGGCCTCGCGTTCCAGTAAAGGTACCGTTTCCCCCGTATCCATTACATCAACCCCTAAGTCACCAATCGAACCAAAACTCAAGCCCTTAAAAAGGGTAATTGCTGATGCCATCTCAGTGAAAACATCAACCAATTCAGTGACATTGTCCTCCCCATCAACAGCACGGTTCAATTCTTGGAGTATTTCCCAGTCCTCACGGCTCTGCCCGGGGGACTCAATCGCCTTATTCATACGTTGCAGGCGCCCAGTTGCATTGATCATGGAACCTCGCTTCTCGGCATAGCCTGCACCAGGCAAAACAACATTCGCCATCTTGGCAGTGGGGTTGGCTTTTGTATGCAGCGTCACCAAACAATCCAGACCGGCAAGATCATCCTCGCTAAACCCACAGTTCAAAAGGTTCTCACCAAGAACCAGAAGAGCCTTTATTTCTCCGTTGGCGATCTTGCCGCGAATAGTTTTAAGCTTTGACCCTGGCGAACGCAGCTTGAGGATTTTACGCGCTCCATTCACGTTTGGATTCTTGTCACTGTGAGCAAGATAATCGTCGCCTGATCCTATTCTTTTTACAATATCAACGATACCTGCCTCCAGACTCTCGGAAAGTGTCCTAGTCAAATAAAGCTCTTCGTTGGTCATTCGACCAGATGCAATAATTGCAAATTGTTCGCCCTTAAATTTGGTCAGGTCACGAGCGGCTCGACAAACGGCATCCGTCCAGTCGACTGTGTGATGTTTGCGCCCACGCTTGATCATAGGATCAGTCAAACGCCCCGGATGCTCGAGCTTATGATATTCCATGCGACCGCTGTCGCACATCCACGCAGAATTGACTTTATTATTCTCCCGGGGAGTCTGCCGGTAAATTTTATCTTCCCGCGATCCAATCAAGATATTGCATCCACGTGCACAACCGTTACAGACTGACTTGGTCTCCCGCATAAACCATACACGCATCTTAAAGCGGAAATCATTGGAAGTGAGTGCCCCCACAGGACAAATATCAACGGTATTAAGTGAATAGTTATTTTTCAGTTTACGGTCAGGATGAACGGTCAGAACGCTGTGACTGCCACGATCAACAAACCCAAGGACATCATCATCGACAACCTCCTTAGAAAATCTCACACACCTTGAGCAAAGCACACAACGCTCATCATCAAGGCGAATACGAGGGCCAATCTCAACGTTCTTTGGCTTTTTCACCTTACTCTCCAGAAAGCGGGATTCTCCCTTGCCATGCTCTACACTATACTCCTGCAGGGTGCACTCCCCTGCCTGATCACAAATCGGGCAGTCGAGAGGGTGATTGATGAGAAGAAACTCCATTACTCCCTGGCGGCATTCTTTTGCCAACAGTGACTGAGTACGTATTCCCATACCCTCAGCCACAGTATTGGCGCATGCGATCACAGGCCTTGGCATCCAGTTAATCTTGGCGTGCCCATCTTCATCCAGATCTGGTTGCTCACCGGGAGCTGGCCGCGGAGGCATCCCCATCTCCACAAGACACATTCGACAGTTACCCGGAGAAGTAAGTTTAGGGTGATAGCAATAATGAGGCACCTCTGCAGCTGCTTGCTTACAGGCTTCAATCATTCGGGTTCCT
>CALCSP010000450.1 GCA_937893785.1 uncultured Verrucomicrobiales bacterium | reverse complement strand
GCACCTTGATGGCACGCGGATCCTGCGCCGTGATGTTCAGCCTCTTTGTGACTTTGCGCGTGTCCACGTTGATGACTGCAATTTTATTTTCGGAGGAAAGTGCGACATAGGCTTTGTGATTGTCGGCGAAGGCGATGCCTACCGGTTCATCAAAGCGGGTAGCCTTGGTGCCCTCGTCAAATTCCTGGATCGTTGCGATAACCTGAAGGTAAGTAGCGCTTCCAGTGAAAATGTCGATGACACTCACGGAGTCTGATACGTGGTTGGCAACCCAGACTTCTTTTCCATCCGGACGAATAGCAATGCTGACCGGGTCGATGCCAACATCGATTCGGGAAATAATTTTCCTGTTCTTGCTGTCAATGACGTCAAGTGTGTCTGCTGGTGTGTTTACCACGAAGACAAGGTTGCGGTGCACAGCGATCGGCGATGCGTGCGGACTCAAGAAGGATGGGTGACCGACCTTCGCGGGAGGGGGGGGTGAAGTTGCACGGAGCTTCCCTTGAGGCAGTTTTGCCTCAGTTGCCTGGGCAATGCTCTGGATATACCATCCTGCGCACAAGGATGCGCTAACCAGTAAAATGGCTAAGGTTGTTGGTAAGTGAATCCTCTTCATGGTGTAGCTTTTAAATTTATGCTGAGACCAAATCAATGTCCTCTATATATAATCCGCTGAAATGTGAGAGATTCACATTTTTTTTACAGGGGAGCGCAAAACCATAACAACAATGCCAACAGGAAAAAGCATAGGTGCTCTGCAGGGAATGAGTGTTCTCATCATTTCGGCATTATGCTAAGATCTTTATAAATACAGTGAGTATTCCAGTTCAGTGCAGGCTGAATGTCTCTTCAAGCCAATCCAGTTTAAATGTCAGAGGACACCGGAAAACAAGTGCGCAAAACCTGGCGAATCTTTGAAGGGTATGTCCACCGCCGTGAAGTATATGCCGGGGAGGGGAAATTAGAGGTATTGGAAGAGCCTAAACTTGCCCTCACACAGTATATTGATACGGACAGAAGCTCGAAGCGCTACCAGAAAAGGGTCTATCGGTATGCATCCAAAATTTATCGTGAAGGACGTGTTTTGGATATAGGATGTGGCACGGCATATAAGACACTTAAGTATTTTCGAAAGGCTGATACACTGGGGCTTGAAATAGAGCCGACCTTAAGCATGTTGCGGGAAAGGTTTCCTGAACGCTGCTGGGCGGAGAGTGACTTTACGAAAATTCCGAAAGGTAGGTTTTCCATGGTTATCTGTGCAGATGTGATTGAGCACATTGTCGATCCGGATGACCTGCTTGATTTTATAGACAGGGTGGATTTTGAAACATGCGTCATGTCTACGCCCGATCGCGATACATTGAATAACCCATTAGGACCGCCGCGAAATCCCAGTCACTTGAGAGAATGGTCATTTGAGGAGTTCAGGGAGTATATCAGCGGGCGCTTTCAGGTGATTGAGCATCGCCATTGCCGCGAACCCGGATACAAGTCGCAGTTGGTCGTCTTTCGCAAACACGGTGGAGTGCTTTAAAGGAATTGGACTGCACCTGCTTTGCTATTGCAAGCGGCAGGTGCAGTCCTGATCCGTGACTTTTGCTTGGATTCCTTTGCAGGCAAGCGGCGACTCTTATTCAGAGACGCGCACTCTGAAAAAGGCCTGATTGCCGGCGTTAATTGGCGGGAAGGTGAAGGATGTGGTTTCTCCCGTTGATTCCACGCTGTCGTCAATCTCAAGGTCCCAGTTGAATAAATCCGGGGACTGATCAACCGCATAGTAGAGGTTGGGCTTGGATTTCCAGGTCAGTGTGATCTCGTTGGCTGTAGGGTTATACACGACACTGGTGATCTCCAGCGGAGTGTCATTCTTGGCTCCGATCGGGGTCAGTGTTCCGTCTGCAAGGGCTGCAATATTATCAGCTGTCAGGACAACATCCCAGACAGCAACGTCATCAATCAATCCGTTAAACCAGTTATTGTTGGCATCATAAATGCCTCCTCCACCAATATTAAAATTAAACGAACTGTTGGCCAGCGGTGCGGGGCCTCCGCTAGTGCCAGCAAGCTGACCATCAATGTAAATGGTTTTGCTAATATTGTCACCGGTGACAGCGATGTGTCGCCATCCATCACTGGATGGACCAAAACTCACATCCAAATTCCCCCCCCGAGGTGCCCAAAGCTGCATAGTTGTCGCGTTTATCATGCCGAACTCTACAAGGTCATTCTGACCAAAGAGACCGGTGCGCCCGGCCTGAGATACCGTGAAGTTGACCCACCCGCTCATGGTGAATGCATCTTTTAGGTTTAGCAGCTTGGCGCCGGAACTGACGAAGTCATCGATTCCGTCAAACTGCAGGGCGAAATCACCTGCTTCACCGCTGTGGCCGGCAACATAATCTGGGCTTCCATTGAGGGTTCCTGGATGTTTGCCGGTGATGTCCTCTGTGGTAACGGGATCTAGGTCATTAAATGGCCAGTAGGCGAGGGGTACTGCCAGTGAGGGGAAGCTGTTAGCGTTGTTCGGGTTGGTGCCGCTTACCACTTCATCGCCATCGCTAAATCCATCTGCATCAGAGTCAGAGTTTGTGGGATCGGTGTTATGTGTGGCAATTTCCGCTCCGTCTTTGAGCCCGTCACCATCTGAGTCATCGTTGGTTGGGTCTGTTTCGGCCTGGGCTTCGGCACCATCATTGAGTCCG
>CALCSP010000449.1 GCA_937893785.1 uncultured Verrucomicrobiales bacterium | reverse complement strand
TGGAACCGTATGACACATACTGGATGGGCGACTGTAAAGATCCTGCTAAGCTCAAGGATGCCCTTGATGAAGCCGGCATCGAACTTGCTGCCCTTGCCCTCATCTGCAAATGGGACGGTCCTGAAGAGACCGAGTCCGAACGCGCCTGTGCTGACTGGACCATTGAAACATTGAAGCATTTTCCAGGAGCAGCGCTCGGCACTGTCCCCCTTCCTGATGGACGCCACGACCTCGAACAAAGAAGGGTTAATCTGGTAAACAATGTAAACCGTGTTTCCCGAAGGGCTGCAGAAGCGGGACTTCAGTGCTCCTTCCATCCCAATAGCCCCCCACCCTCCATTGTGCGAACCCAGGATGATTATGATGTTGTTCTCAACAGCCTAGACCCCTCCGCAACAGGATGGACACCAGATGTGGGCCATATCGCGCGCGGCGGAATGGACGTCATCGACACCATGACAAAATGGGCTCACTTGGTAAACCACATCCACTACAAGGACTTTTCAGGCAATGGCCCTGAACCATGGGCCCAGATGGGAAGCGGGAAATTGGACTTTCACCGCATCACCGAATGGCTCACATTGCGTAATTATGATGGTTGGATCATCTGCGAGGATGAATGCGAAAAAGCCATCAAAGACCCTGACGGAGTCACATTGCAGAATGGTGAGTGGTGCAAGGAAAACCTTGCTCCGCTAGTTGAAGCATAAACCTTTACCCACTTTACGGGGATCCGTTTCAAAATGCCTGAATACGCTATTGGTCTTGATTTCGGGACCAACTCTTGCCGCTCTCTGCTTGTCGACATTGCCGATGGCAGTGAAGTCGGCAGTGTGGTTTTTGATTACCCTTCGGGTGAGCTGGGGATTCTAACGGACCCAAAGGACCCTAACGTAGCCCGGCAGAACCCCAAGGACTACCTCGACGGTCTTGAGTTGATTATCCGTGGCGCGCTTGAACAAGCTGCCCAATCCATTCCTGACTTCAAAGCTGAAGAAGTTATCGGCATCGGCGTAGACACGACCGGTAGCACCCCTATTCCAGTTGATAAGTCCGGAACACCTCTTGCGCTGAACCCAGCTTTCAGTGACAACCTCGCTGCCAATGTGTGGCTCTGGAAAGATCATACCTCACACGCTGAAGCTGCAGAGATCACCGAACTGGCAAAAAACAGACGCCCTGAATATCTGGCAAAATGTGGAGGTATTTACTCCTCCGAATGGTGGTGGGCAAAAATCCTTCATCTCAAGAGAACTTCTCCTGATGTCTTTGAGGCTGCTTACAGCTTTGTCGAGCACTGCGACTATATTCCAGCCGTCTTAGCAGGCAATACTGATCCTCAATCACTGATGCGCGGTGTGTGTGCCGCAGGACACAAGGCCATGTATTCGGATAGCTGGGGAGGATTACCCGATAAGGAATTCCTCTCGGCATTGGACCCGGGGTTGGCCGAGCTAAGAGACAGGTTATACGAAAAAGCATACAGTGCTGGCGAAAAGGCAGGCGAACTCTGTGAAGAATGGGCAGAAAAAACCGGTCTCGCCGTTGGAACATCTATTTCTGCTGGTGC
>CALCSP010000448.1 GCA_937893785.1 uncultured Verrucomicrobiales bacterium | reverse complement strand
TACCATCCATAACGGAATTAGTCGTATCGGTTTCTATACCGGCGGTCATAAGGCGCGCTTCCGGGATGAAGATTTGGCCGATGAATGGGTCAAGCAATCCAACAAGTGGATTGAAGCGAACAAGGATGCTCCCTTCTTTCTCTTCTTTTCCTCACATGATTTGCATGTTCCGCGTATTCCGCACGAACGTTTTCGTGGCACTTCTGCTCTCAGTTATCGGGGTGATGTGATTGTGCAGCTGGATTGGTGCGTTGGAGAACTCGTTAAGACATTGGACCGCTTAAATCTTTCTAGTAATACCATGATTGTTTTCTGCTCTGATAATGGTCCTGTGGGTGATGATGGCTATAAGGATGAAGCGCTGGAAAAAATGGGGGACCATTCGCCCAATGGTCCCTTCAGTGGGGGTAAATATAGTGTGCTCGAGGGTGGCACCCGCACGCCATTTATAACCTATTGGCCTGGAAAAATTAAACCGGCGGTGTCTGATGAAATGGTTTGCACTATCGATTTAGCTGCCAGTTTTTCTGCCCTTGCCGGTGTTAAATTGCCCAAGGAATCAGTGCCTGACAGCTTTAATCTCATTGATGTGCTTCTTGGGAAAAAAGGCGCGAAGGGGCGAGCACATTTAGTGCAACAGGATAATGGCCGTGGGGGTAATTACGGTTACCGTGTCGGTAAGTGGAAACTTCAACGTCACGACTCCAAGCGCAAGCGTAATGTGGTTGTGACCAATAAGCTTGCTAATCAGGGGGCTCCACAGTTTGCCTTATTTGATTTGAGTGAAGATATTCAAGAAAAGAAAAATGTTGCTGCACAGTATCCTGATGTTTTTGCCCGCATGAAGAAAGAGTTGCAGAGCATTATTGATGAAGGCCGCAGCCGGCCTTAGAGGATTCCGTTAAGGTGAATTTTTGCAAAGAAAAAGGCGCCGTTCCCAGAGGGAACGGCGCCTTGTGATTTTAAGTTCCAGAATAAGGATTACCCAACCTCGTTAATGGTCTGCAGAATGCGACCGGCAATCGAGTAAGGGTCACCCTGAGAGTTCGGGCGGCGATCCTCAAGGTAGCCCTTATAGGAGTTGTTTACAAAGGAATGCGGGACGCGGATGGATGCACCGCGATCTGCAACTCCCCAACTGAACTTGTCAATAGACTGGGTTTCGTGAAGTCCAGTCAGACGCATGTGGTTGTCAGGACCGTAAGCGGCAATATGCTCGTCTTTCTTGTCCTCAAATGCTGCCATTAGGGCCTTAAAGTAATCCTCGCCGCCTTCCTCTCGCAGCTTATCGGTTGAGAAGTTGGCGTGCATACCTGATCCATTCCAGTCTCCGGTAAACGGCTTGCAGTGCCACTCAATATCAACACCATATTTCTCAGCGCAACGCAGAAGAAGATAACGGGCTACCCACATCTGGTCAGCACAGTTAGCTGAACCCTTACCGAAGATCTGGAATTCCCATTGGCCTTTAGCCACCTCAGCATTGATGCCCTCGTGATTGATGCCTGCTGCGAGGCAGAGGTCAAGGTGCTCATCGACAATAGTACGAGCGATGTCGCCGACATTATTGTGTCCGACGCCGGTATAGTATTCGCCTTGTGGATCAGGGAATCCTGTCTCAGGCCATCCTAGTGGGCGGCCATCCTGATAAAGGAAATACTCCTGCTCAAAACCAAACCATGCTCCCGGATCATCAGGAATCCCGGCGCGCGTGTTTGAAGGGTGTGGCGTTCCGTCAGGAAGCATAACTTCACACATCACGAGTGCAGCATTACCGGTGCGCCCAGCATCGGGGTATATGGCAACCGGCTTTAGCATGCAGTCAGAATCACTGCCGTCAGCCTGTTGGGTTGAAGAGCCGTCGAAGCCCCATTCGTCAAGTTGGTCGAGTGTAGGAAAATCGTCAAAATCGGCGATTTTGGTCTTTCCGCGGATGTTTGCGACGGGGGTATACCCGTCCAGCCATAGGTATTCTAGTTTGTATTTGGCCATCGTTCTATTTGTGTTAGTTGAATTATTTAAGCTTCGTTAGCCATTCGGGGAATATTGCTACCTGGCATAAGGCCTGTATAGTGCCTAAACCCCTCAGGCGGCTCCTAGAAGAGCAGATCATATGCCAAATGTCCATGATGTTTTACCGGCAGCGGGAGAATTTTTCCCTTTTTACGCTGTTATCTTGAGTAATTCATGACTGGGGGCATTATTTACCGTTGCCGCTCTCCCATAATCCTGCACTCCACTCAATAGGGTAAGTTGATGCGTGAAGAAAAAAATACTCGCCGTTCCTTGGTTCATATTGGTTTTGATGGTCGGGTGCACAAGGTATTCCGAGGTCCAAAAGCCGAGGAGCGCTTCGCCACTGAGGTTCGAGTATTAAATTATCTGGAGGAGCGTGGATGTGATTTTGTGCCACGGCTTCTTTCTTCGGATTCCAATGAACTTAAGATTATTACGACGAATTGCGGCAGTAAGGTGGATCTCCTTAGTGACTCACGAACGGCCAAGCTCTTTGAAGAACTGGAGTCATACGGAGTCCGGCATGATGATCCTTTTCTCCGAAACGTGACTTATAGGGCATCGGATGGCAGGTTTTGTGTGATAGACTTCGAATTTGCCACGATCCTAAACGAGGTAAACGAGTCAGGTGTTGTTGCGGACCCTGCTGTTGTGAGAGGAGGGGCGCCTGCATTGTCAGGTGTTGAGTGGAGTTGCAGGACCGATGTGGGCCTTTTCCGCCGC
>CALCSP010000447.1 GCA_937893785.1 uncultured Verrucomicrobiales bacterium | reverse complement strand
TCGCCGGCAACGGGAACCACGGCAATGCCGCCCGGATTGCCGGAACCGGGGGCTGTGCCGTCCCAGTGGTCGGAGTTGTTGTTATGGTCCCATGTGCCGTCTAGGGCGGCTGTGGCACTGCTGGCGGCGGCATCACCCTCAAAGAGGTAATCCCATCCGCCACTGGGCGGCAGGTAGTCCTTGGAAAAACCGGTCGCGATAAGGGTTATCGCAACAACTAGATAAAGTTTCAGGGGGGGCATATCCGGTGTTATCCCATTCGACCCATAACGCCCAGACTCTACCGCTGTAAAAGTCACCCAAATGAGGCAGCAAGGTCAAATAAGGGATTGCTACTCAATGATTATCTTAATATTTCATTTCCGGGAAGGCAAGGAAAGCGTGTGCTGAGCCGCACCTGAATACAGGTCAGGGACCGGATGTTTAGCCGCCACCTTAAAATATGCTAACTCTTGAAGTATTCATTTGCTCCATTCATATTGAATTGCACCCTTTCTCGCTTCGGGAATCGCTTTGTCCACTAATATAGAAATCGTATCAAATCATATCGATCTCGAGGAATTAACTCGTTTCCGTTACGATATTTATGTACGTAGCATGCAAAAAAAGGTCGTAGGTGCAGATCATGAACTTGGCAGAATTACAGATGAACTGGATGCGATCTCAAAGAATCTTGTTATAAAGAAAAATAACTGCATCCTAGGTGCACTGCGCCTGACCTATGCTGATAAGCTTACCTCTTTGCCCGCAAGGTTCGCCGAATACCAAGAAATGTTCTGCTTCAAGCCTTTCTTGGAAAGTACCTTGGGCCGAATATGCTTCACCTCAAGATTGATGATTTCACCTGAGTTAAGAGGCTCAACACTACTTTGGCGACTATTCTCGAAGGCCTTTCAGACAGCCATGTCTGACGGAGTCACTTTTGACTTCTGTGCAGCACCGCCACACATGGCACAGCTGTATTCCCAACTGGGATACCGCCGCTACAAGTCGAACATCCTTTATGAATCCTTTGGCTATGATATCCCCATGGTGCAGGTTCTTCGGGATGAACAGCATCTGGAAAAATGTGGCTCACCTTTCCTTAAGACATTAAAAGAATCGCTTTCCGGTAAAATCTGCCAAGAGGTTACATGGTTTCACGAAAAT
>CALCSP010000446.1 GCA_937893785.1 uncultured Verrucomicrobiales bacterium | reverse complement strand
TGGCAATCATTGAATCATAGTGCGGTGGCACTTCATATCCGGCGTAGACGTGCGTGTCCACTCGTATGCCGCGGCCGCCAGGCTGGAACCAGAAATCGATTGTCCCCGGGCTTGGTGTAAAATTGTTGTAAGGATCCTCAGCATTAATTCTGCATTCGATGGAGTGATGGCGGGGTGTGCTGTTAAGCACGTGTTCACTGAGTTTTTCTCCTGCGGCAATCCGGATTTGCTCCTTGATCAAATCACAACCGTGGTTTTCCTCGGTAATCGGGTGTTCGACTTGGATCCTCGTGTTCATTTCCATGAAGTAGAAGTTGCCTTCTTCGTCCACAAGGTATTCAATCGTGCCGCAGTTCTCGTA
The DNA here is from genome assembly GCA_937893785.1 of uncultured Verrucomicrobiales bacterium. GTDB lineage: Bacteria > Verrucomicrobiota > Verrucomicrobiia > Verrucomicrobiales > DEV007 > CACIUL01. The sequence goes on along the minus strand of CALCSP010000446.1, from coordinate 2,715 downwards.
ACCAATTTCCTTTGTTAACTTGATTGAAGCCTCAGCCATCCTTTTGCGGAGGCGCTTGTTTGCATTGAGGAGTGGGGAGGGTGCCTCTTCGATGATTTTCTGATTGCGGCGTTGCAATGAACAGTCGCGTTCACCTAGCTGCACTACATTGCCGTGTGAGTCTGCAACTACTTGAAACTCAATGTGATGAGGGTTGACGATGAGCTTTTCGATGTAGACCTCATCGTTACCGAAATTTCTTTCTGCTTCAGTACGAGCATTATGGAAGCTTGTTTCCAGATTGGCCTCGTTGAAACAGGGGCGCATGCCCTTGCCGCCGCCCCCGGCCGATGCCTTGATCATGACCGGGTAACCAATTTTCTCGGCAATTTTGCGGGCCTCCTTGACATTGGAAACGGTGCCTTCGCTTCCTGGGGTAATGGGAACCTTGTATTTTGTTGCAGTTGCCCGTGCTTCGTTCTTGTCCCCCATGCGAGCAATCACTTCCGCGGAAGGACCAATGAACTTGATTTTGCAGCTTTCACATATTTCAGCGAATTGGGCGTTTTCGGATAGGAATCCATACCCGGGGTGAATTGCCTCGACATTAGCAACTTCTGCAGCACTGATGATACGGTCAGCCTTTAGGTAACTGTCGCGGCTAGGAGCGGCGCCAATGCAGATAGCATCGTCAGCAAGCTGAACATGCATTGAATCAACATCGGCCTCCGAATAAACAGCGACGCTTTGAACCCCAAGTTCCCTACACGCACGTATAATGCGCAGTGCAATTTCACCACGGTTGGCAACAAGAACCTTCTTAAACATGCGGTGTTTCTATGGTGCCGTGAGGTTTAGGCAATGATGAACAGGCCTTGTCCGAATTGCACTGAAGACGCATCATCAATAAGGATGCGTTGAATGACCCCGCTCTTTTCGGCTTTGATTTCGTTCATTACCTTCATTGCCTCAATGATGCAGACAGTGGTGTCTTCATCAACAGCATCTCCAACTTTTACAAATGCATCAGCATCTGGGGAAGGTGCCTTGTAGAAGGTGCCGACCATGGGGGCGGTGATTTCCTCAGTTTCCTCGGCAACGATTGCTTCGGTTGTTGGTTCGGGTTGTGGATCAGCCGGGGTTCCTGCTGGGATTTCAATCGGAGTAGTAGCAATGGCACCGCCCTTTTGCAGTTTTACTTTGAAGCCATCTTGTTCAAGTTCGAAGCCCGTCAGATCATGTTCCTCCATGATCTTGATGCAATCCTTGATCTTGGAGATGTCCAGACTAGGATCGGGATTCTCGTCTTCGTCCGGTTGGTGATTGCGTTTTGTTACTGACATGGAATTGATTTTGGTATTCTCCTTAGGAGCCCTAATTTTCGCGGTTCCCTCACCAGAGTCAAGTACTGCTGAGCATTCCTGTAGCTAGAATTTCCAGAGCTTGGGTGATCTCTTCCTCAGAGTTGTAGAAATGGGGACTAAATCGAAGGAGGTCATTTCCTTCGCGATCCTTTCTGCATGAGGCAATGACGCCAGATTCGGCCAAATGCCTGAAAATGTCCGGTGCATGCCCGGTGGGGAGGCTGAATGTCTTGATCCCGGAACTATTCTTTTCTTCACGGGGGCCAAGGATTTTGCAATTAAGTGCCTCTAGCCCTTCAACGAGATGGTTGTTTAGTTTCTTTAGGCGCCTTGATATGGTCTGTATGCCGACATTGTTGAGTAGCTTCAGCACGGCCCTGAAACCGACAATGCCGGAAGCGTTGAGGACACCCGGTTCGTAGCGTCTGGCTGTTGGGTGAAATCGAATCTCCTTTTGGGTAATGTAATCAGGTGACTGAACATTCCAGGCCCCCAGCAACGACGGGCGCAAAAGGTCCATGTTTTTTTCTTTCACGTAAACAATGCCAATAGCCATTGGACCGAGGAGCCATTTGTGGGCATCCGCGCTTAGGAAGTCGACATGCTCGACAGAGGTTGGAAATGCTCCACAAGTTTGAATGGCGTCCAGTGAAAACAAAATATCGCGCTCGCCAAGCATCTTACCAATAGCGTCAATATCGATGCGGTATCCGGTGAGGAAATGGCAACTAGCCAGAGCAACGAGTCGGGTCTTATCAGTAATGGTAGAGGCGACAAGTTGTGGAGTAATCTCACCTGGTGTATCGGGTTTAAGAAAGCGGACGTTCACTCCCTTACGTTGCAGATCCATCCATGGGTAGACATTGGCTGGATAATCATCATGATAGCAAATGACTTCATCGCCAGGGTTCCAGTTAATTCCGTTGGCGAACAGGCTTAGTCCCAGTGAGGTTGGCCCTAAAAGGGCAATTTCGGAAGGTTTAGCTCCAATAAGGTTGCCTGCCAACTGGCGGGTTTCCTTCATGGCTGTGATGAAGGAATCAAATTCCTGCTGATCATCACAACTTGCATAGGCGTATTCTGCCATGGCATCCGCTGCACATTTTGGCAGAGCTGTTACTGCCGCATGGGCAAGGAAGATCTTCTTTCGTGTGATGGGAAAGAGTGACTGCCGCTCGGCCTCATCCCTGAATAAATCGCTGAGGAGCATTGGTGGAATCTGTTGTTAATTAAACAATTATATCCTTTGAGCCTCTTCGCCTTCCTTGATTAAATTCCAGAAGTGTTTGGAGTTACTCAATGCTTCATCTTCGTTGAGAGGAAGCTTGGAACGGAAAAGGAAATCCTGAAATGTGTTGCGGTTGAGGACACG
>CALCSP010000445.1 GCA_937893785.1 uncultured Verrucomicrobiales bacterium | reverse complement strand
TGCTTGTGGCAATTGGGAGTGAGGTTGAAGAGTTGGACATTAGTGGGCGGCGCGTGGGGGTATGGAACATGCTGTCGAGAATCCTTTCATTTAAGAGGCTACGAGCAGGGCGTTTTCTCTGTGCACACCCTGAGGAAGGCAGCTTGGCTGAATATGGAGTTGAAGGGCGGTTATTGTGGCGCGTAGCGGGTTTCAATTACCCTCGGTGGGTCGATCGACTTGAAAACGGCAACCTGCTGGTGGTTGTAAACGTGGATAAAGCAAAGGAGGGTAGTGACCAGCGATCGGGCGCAGGTAAGATGAGGGTGATTGAGACGTCGCCTGACGGAAAAGTGGTTTTTTCCAGTATTCAGCCGAATGGAGTCAATCTCATCAGTAGTGCCGCGCGTTTGCCAAACGGAAATACCCTTATTGGAACAGAGAAGGGGTTGGCCGAATATACGCCTGAGGGTTATGCAGTGAAGGTCTGGCTAAAGAGTGTTATTTCGACAATTCATGTGCGCTAGATTTCACCAGGAGAAAAGATTTTCACGTGCAGTGATATGCATGTCTTCACTCATGATTTTTGTTGGGGGGCTGAACATTGTAAATGCCCAGCCGTCCATGGAATGGTGGGTTGAGGTTGTTACCGATCGGAAGATACCAAAGGCTGTAATGGAGGCGCGCCGGAAGGAGGTAGATGCAAAGAAAGTAAAAGAAGACAAGGGTCCGAAAAAAGAAGGTGAAGACATTAAGGAAAATCTAAAAGGTAAGCTGCAGGCCATCTTCGAGGTTTTGCCTAAATTGAAAATAGAAGAGCTTGAAGAAAAGGAAGAGGTTGCTGGTGTTGAAAAAAAACCTGAAAAAGGGTTGATTGCTGAGGGCGAGAAAGAGCCGATTGATGAGTTTCGTGAGAAGAATCTTGCGGAAAACGAACAAGCGCAGGCGAGCAACGAGGAAACACTGGCTATTACCGTCGCAATGGCCGGAGAAATTATTGATCTGAGAAATGATCACCTTGTGTTTCGACCTGTTTTGAATCCTGAGAAGGAGTTGAAATTACCATTGAGGAAAATCAGTTCTTTGAGTCGCCATGCCCCAGGGCAGCAACCTCTTGATGAAAATGACAAGGACCTTGAGTTCCGAGTTTCCCTCAGGGATGGATCGGAAATCCCAGGTAAATTGGTGAGACTTGGCGACAAGGTGATCGTCGTTTCCCTTGCTAGCAGCTCGACGGAGATCAGCCTTCCTCTTGCGGAGGTAACAAGAATAGAGCGCAGTGAACCGATCAGTGATGCTGCTAAGGGGATCCTTCCCCAAGTGCCTGGGCGACATATTGCCTCTTTGGCTACAGGTGAGATTGTTGCAGGGCAGCTTTTGCCCTCCATTGATTCTGATCGATGGCTGCGAATCGCGAGCCCTATACTCACCGTAGAAGCACCGTTATCCCTGATTGACCTTCTTGTTTTTCCTGATCCACAGTCCGTGGCTGTCGATGCGGAGGAATTGCTTGCCGAAGAAATCAAAGTGGAAAATGACGGTAATAATGGAGCGCCATTACCTGCCAATCCGGTGTTGGATACCGATATGGAGGCTGATGAGCAGCCTGAGTCCTCAGTGCGCCACCTTGTCTCGCTTACTCCAGCCGGTATGTTGTGGGCAAAAACAATTGAGGTGGATGGCAAAAACCTTTTGCTGTCTGCTCTTGGGAGTGAGCGTGTTGTTCTACCTCTAGAGAGAATTGAATCACTAAGTTTCGGGCACGAAGGACTCCCAGCAAGTGCTCCGGTCCTTGTTTGGGGCGGTTATGCTGATGAGGATGATGAATACCGCAAGACAATTGACGCGATTGATAACCGGATTCCTTCACGAAAGCTTATTCGGAGTAAGTCTAGGGTGCCAGATGGCGACTTCTTACGCCATTTACGGCGTTCCCGTGTCTTATTGATTCCAGAAATGGAAGCTTTCAAGAAGTCGGCACTCAAGGATGCGATCGAAAAGAATGGACGAGGGTGCCCAAGTTGGAGCGAGGTATTTCGAGATTTTTTGCGTCGTGGAGGTAATATTGTTTTTCTTAGTCCAACTGGCGAGGCGTTATCATTTTTTAATGAGTGCGGATTGGGGCCTTTGCGTTCCGGAGGAAGTGGAACCGGTTGGGAATTTACCGCTGACGGCAGGAAGCTCGGCGTCAAGGTGGAAGGTGCCGTAAATAATGTAAATTCAACGCACTATTATAGGCAGGCGCAACCATGGGAAATCTGGGGAGCGGCCAAAGACGGGGGAAACGGTGCCGTGGTTATGGGACGCCGGATGGAGCGAGGTTGGGTTATGGTTTATGGTGCCGATTTCTACAACACGAGCAATGAATATACGGAAACATTGGTGCGCTTGATCCAGTTCAGGGCTGGCGGCTAGTGCTAGGATTTGCTTGGGCCTAGTGCTGGCATGGGGCGATTAAGCGTGGATTAAACAAGATCGCGTTCCGTATTCGACATGGGACGGTATTTGGTGCTTAAATGATTAATACATGAAAATGACCTATACCATTCTTGTTCTTTCCTCATTGTTAGCAGTTGTTTGTTCTGCACAGGATATTTCCAATCCCTCGCCGGCAAGAACAGGTCAGGGTGCGGGGATTTACGAAGTGGTTCGTAACTGGCCTAAATACCCTGAGGGCAAGAAACTGGGAAACCTGCATGGGGATATTGCGGCTGATAGCAAGGGAAAGGTCTATATTGCCACCGGCGGGACGATTCAGGTGATTGCCGCTGACGGGACCTACGAGGGAGAGTTGCGAGCCAAAAACGGTAACAAGGCTTTCAGGGGAGTGCATGGTATGAAGGTGCGAAAGATCGACGGTGAAGAGACGCTCATTATAGCGATGCCGGGCGTAAAGCGTGTGGTCAATGTCAGCTTCGACGGTACTGTGATATGGCAGATTATCGGGCCGCCAAAGGTGGAAGGAATGTATGGGAGTGTTTCTCAATACAATCCAACTGATCTTGATGTTGCTCCTGATGGAAGGGTTTACATAGTTGATGGTTACGGTAAGTCACTGGTTCACGTTTATGACAAGGATCGTAATTATCTGAAAACTTTCGGCGGCAAGGGCAAGGAGGACGGACAGTTCAATATCTGTCACAATATACTCATTGATACCCGTTCTGATAAGCCGAGCCTTTTAATAAGCGACCGCCAGAACAACCGCCTGCAATTACATGACATGGACGGGAAATTTATCAGGACAATTGACGGCGAACTGGGGCGTCCCTGTGCTGCCGATATCCATGGTGAGCTGCTCGCAGTTGGTGAGCTGGATGGCAGGATTTCACTTTATGATAAGGAAAACAAGCTCATTTCCCGCCTTGGCGATGAACCGAAAAATCGTAAAAAGGCAGGGAATCGTGTTGGCCCGGCTGACTGGCATGAGGGTGCCCTGATTGCTGTACATGGCTGCACATTTGATGCCAAGGGGGACCTTTACGCTCAGGAATGGAACGTGCACGGCAGGGTAACCAAATACACCAAGGTCAAGTAAAGCCTTTCAGCAGACCAGTTGATACCAGCTGTGTGGAACGTTTCAGCAGGATAGGTATTCCTGCACAGAGGCTATAAAATTGTTCTGTTAGCCAAGATGACCGCGTGTGACTAGGTTGTTCAGTCGACGGGCGACATCAACAAGCCCGTCCACGACAGCCTCGCTGTAGCTTCTGCCATCAGTAGTATCGAGACCGTGCCCGCTGTCTAGTTGGCGGAGCGCCTCAAGGGCAGGATCCTCGTGGTGGAAGAGCTCAACAAAAACAAATTCAAGCTTGCCTGATCTGGCAGCAGCTCCCAGAAGGGCGCCAATCCATCCGTCATCAGTGGATAGGCATCCTCGAGTGGTTTTTGCTGAGGCATGGAACATGCTGAATTCATCGGATTCGGCAATCTCCGTGATCAGCGCCTCATTCTCAGGGATCGAAAGATCGGAGTCGCCACAGTGGGCAGCATCGACCATGACGCGGAAGAATTTCTGGCCAAGGCCTTCATTGGCGGCCTTGACGACTTCCCAGCACTTGGCAACGTCGGTAAATGTCTGGAATTCCCCGCCGCGCAAAAACTCGATGTGCCAGTGCTTGATTCCTGCCTGCATAGCTCCACTTTCCTGAACGGCACGGATATGCACCTTGGCATCTTGCGCTACGGCGGCAGCGAAGTCCTCCCCGGTCTTTGCTGTTGCACCTTCCTGCATCCATTCCTCGATGGAAGTTGATGCGACCTGCTCGATGCCGTATTTCTTGGCCACTTCAAGCCCGGCCTTGAGCATTTCCACCACCTTGTCCTCATCATCCGGATTCATTGGGTCAGCTCCGCCGACCATCAGCATCAGGTGAACGGCCAGGCCCAGGGCACGAAGGCCCGTGATCATGTCCTCTGTATCACCCTCGTCCACTCCCGGGAACACGGTGATTTGTGCACTGGCAATCTTTACCGGTGAGAGCTCAATAAGCCTTGCCATCTCGTTGACAACAATGAGGTCCCCGTCTTCAGTCCGGGGCAGTCGTCCTTCGTCGTCGGGCACGAGGCCGCCGACAAATTTGATGTGGGTGGGGACAACGCCCAGTTCGACATTTGCTTTGAGAGTGATTTGTTCTGCCATGATGGCGTGGATTGTGGGGCAAAATTCCTTTCACTGCAAGTCTGCAGGCTAAAAGGTGCCCACTAAATGACAGGGATCACTTTTTCTAGTGTGTAGAAATAGGTCTTATTGATCAGGGATTTAAGTGTGTCTGAAGGAAGAAAATCTCCCGCATTTTCGTTGATGCGAGTGCGGCTGAACTGGAGGCAGGGACTACTGGGTGATCAATGTAACCCGAATTCTGCTTTTCTGAGCAGGCTTTCACGGTTGATCGCAGCGTTGTGCGCATGGAGCTAAAAAGAAATGCCAGGGCTGACCTTTCCGTAACGAAGGGCAAGGTAATCAGGCAAAAATTTCATAAAAAACCAGACAAGACTCATGCCGTGTTCTTTGACCAAAGGGCTTTTCATTTTTTTGTTTATGTTT
>CALCSP010000444.1 GCA_937893785.1 uncultured Verrucomicrobiales bacterium | reverse complement strand
TCCTTTTTTGCCACCCGGCCCAAGGTCGTTCCCCTCGGATGTCTGAGCAGAATCTACTGGCAGATACGAATCTTTCTGCAGGGGCCTCCAAATTACCTTTATCCTCCAGAGCGCCACATTTTGCCGGTCGTGCTAAGAGTGTCATTTTCCTGTTTATGTACGGCGGTCCCAGTCATGTGGATCTTTTTGACTACAAGCCGGATCTTGCCAAGCACGCAGGGAAGAAGGTGGGAGATGTTGTTGCGACGAAGGGGGCACGCAGCAGTGGAGGACTTTTTCCATCACCTTACAAGTTTGCGCGGCATGGTCAGAGTGGGCACTGGGTTTCCGACCGATATCCGCATCTCTCCAAGGTCATTGATCACACCGCCATGTTACGTGGTGTTTACGGACACTCTATCAGTCATGCTCCGGCCCTTTTTGAATTGAATACCGGGATGATTCGTACCGGTTTCCCTAGTCTGGGATCTTGGGTTACTTATGGATTGGGAACGGAGAATCAGGACCTTCCAGGCTTTGTGGTCATGTACGATTACCGTGGTGGGCCTATTGGCGGGGCTCCCAACTGGGGATCAGGATTTCTTCCCGGTGCCTTTCAGGGGACTCCTGTTCGTTCACGTGGTATTCCAATCTTGAACCTGAACAAGCCTGAGAAAATGGCTAATGTTCAACAGAGGCAGTTGCTTGATTATGCCGGAAAGCTTAATCGGAAGCATAGGGAATCGCACCCAGCTGACCATGCGCTTGAGGCTCGTATCGAATCTTTTGAGTTGGCTTACCGAATGCAATCAGCAGCACCGGAGGCACTTGATATTTCCAGAGAGAATGATGCGACTAGGAAGCTCTACGGGATTGAACCGGGTAATCCAGGAGAGTATTTTGGTAGCCAGTGCCTTATGGCGCGCCGACTTGTGGAACGCGGTGTGCGCTTTGTGCAGCTGTATTCAGGTGGCGGGCATGGTGATAACAACTGGGATGCCCACGGGAATATCACCGGCAACCATAACAAACACTGTGCAGCAACGGATCAACCAATGGCCGGTCTGATACGCGACCTTGAGCAGCGCGGACTTCTTGATGAGACCTTAGTGGTTTGGGGAGGTGAATTTGGTCGCACTCCGCATAAACAGGGAGGTAGTGGTCGAGATCATCACCCGTTCGGATTTACCATGTGGATGGCAGGGGGTGGAATCAAGGGGGGAACAAGCTATGGGGAAACTGATGAAATCGGCTATCATGCCGCAGTTGATCGCACATCAGTACATGATGTGCACGCCACCATTCTTCATTTGATGGGCATCGACCATGAACGGTTGACTTATCATTTCAGTGGCCGTGATTTTCGCTTAACCGATGTAGCCGGTGAGGTTATTGGCAACATTATTGCCTGATTGGCTCCAAGTGCGTTAGTGTTTATGCCGCGGTTTTTGCTTTTATTTCGCGTGTTCGTAAGGATAACCTGTTGCTGTAATGAGTGATCAAATAACCATTCGGTGTCCCCATTGTCACGGGCAGTTGAGTGTTGATGAGTCTAGTGTCGGGGAAGTGGTTTCTTGTCCGCATTGTTCTGGTAGGTTAACTGTCCCTGGTGCTAGGTTGACTGGTCCCAGCTCTCCAGAGGTTGTGCCCCCTTTCTCTTCCCAGTCAGTGTCCCCGGAATCTCAGTTTTCTGGAGGAGGAGTGCCTCAAGCGCCTGTGCCTCAAGCGCCTGTGCCTCAAGCGCCTGTGCCTCAAGCGCCTGTGCCTCAAGCGCCAGTAACTCATATGCCTCAATCACCTGTGCCATCTAGGGACGGTCAAAGGGTTTCCCCGATGATTATGGAGACGCTTACAAGGACAAAAGGGTGGGTAAGGTTCTTTTCAATTCTTGGTTTTATAGCCTGCGGATTTTTAGTATTGGCCGGTTTAGTCATGTTGGTTAATGGAAGTGTGCTTGGTGAATACGGATTCGGCGATGGGTTTTATGTGATCATTGGATTATTATATTTGTTGTGTGCTGCGCTTTATTTTTTTCCCTCACTAAAGCTTACCCAATACGCTAACCGAATCGTATCCCTTCAGGAAAGTCATGCAGAGGATGACCTTGTTAGGGCATTGGATATGCAGCGTTCTTTCTGGGCCATGATCGGGATCATGGCTATTGTAACAATTAGTCTCTATCTATTGATGCTTCTCATATTCATCGTCGGAGTGTCTTTGTAGATTTTTTGTAGTGGGAAGAATGTGCGCATTATTACGCTGGGGTTTCCACTTATGGATCCTGCAGACCCTTCAGTTGGCATGCATATCTGCAACGGAAAATAGAAAAAACGCTGAAGGAAGGCCCAATGTTCTATTTATTGCCAT
>CALCSP010000443.1 GCA_937893785.1 uncultured Verrucomicrobiales bacterium | reverse complement strand
GCCGGTCAGTTTTCGAACTCACAAGATCACGTTTCGTAGGCTCAATCGGGAGATCTACAGGAACTGGATCTGCCTTCTTAGGGTCATCATCGGTAGCCATAACGGCAAGAAGCACATCCGGTCCGACAATACGAGCAAGCACCAAACTCTTTTCTTTTGTGAATCTAGTAACACGAATCCCGGTCCCTCCGCGACCCTTAGAGGAAAGTTCTTCGAACGGAGTGACCTTCGCTGACCCCGTGTCTGTCACAGTCACTACGGCGCCATCGCCAATTGCTGCACCGGCACCCACTATCTTTACGCCATCACGAATTTTCATGCCGAGAACACCAGCAGCGTTTCGCCCTTGGATACTAATGTTGTCAACGGGAGTTCGGAGCGCCTGAGCATCCGATGAGACGATCACAACGTCAATTCCATCTGGGCACGTGAAAGCCGCCGCCAATTTGTCATTCGGTTTCAGCTTGATCACTGGCTTACCATTAGATGTTTCTTTCAGCTCTAGCGGCGATATGCGTTTGGCGACTCCGTTACTCGTCACCAGCACAACATTTTCCTCTCCCGGTGATACAACTGTGAGTATTTGCTCACCTTTTCCTAGTCCAAAAACTTTGGTAGCAGCTGCACCTCGACTTCTCCCTTTTATCTCGCCAAGTTCTGACGATTTCACGGAAAACGCACGTCCTTCAGAGGTGATAGCAAACACCAGACTATGGGTTGACCCGATTGTGGAAGCAAGCAAAACATCATGCTGCCCCGGTGTTGATCTTCGACTTCCCTCGATAGGGGCGCGACCCACACGACCAGATGTTGACAAGGTAATCAGGCACGGTTCATCAGGTACATCTTCGACATCTATTAAAGGAATATCGTCATGAACGGGGATGTCCTTGAGGTCAACAATTTCCGTGCGCCTATCAACTCCATATATTTCAACGATCTCTTCAAGTTCCTTAAGAACGATTGTTCGTTGGCGTTGTTCAGAATCAAGAATTTTTTTGTATTCCTTTATACGAGCAGTTAATTCTTCGCGTTCATCTAGTATCTTCTGCATTTCTAACGCAGTTAATCTCCGAAGCTGCATATCGAGGATGTGGGTTGCCTGAATTTCAGATAGCTTTAATTCTTTTCGAAGTGACGACTTCGCATCTTCAACATCTTTAGAGCCTTTGATGATGGCAACGACTTTGTCAATGTTCTCTAAAGCAACAATTAGTCCCTTAACGATATGAAGTCGGTCCTGTGCTCGATCTAATCTAAATTGGGTTCTTCGAATAACAACTGTTAATCGGTGATCGACATAATGCTTGCAAAGCTCGTAGATACCCAGCGTTTCAGGAATTCCATTGACCAACACCACGTTATTAATCCCGAAACTTTCTTCAAGGGGGGTTTGTTTATAAAGTTCAGAGAGCACCGCTTCCGGATTAACGTTTGGCTTTAGCGTTATTAACAACCGCAGGCCTGATTTACGGTCAGATAAGTTTTTAGCATCGGCTATTCCTACTAACTTCTCCGCAACAACCAACTCATTGATTTTCTTTACAACCTTTTCTGGGCCAACCATATAAGGAAGTTCTGTGACGACAATTCCTTGCCGGGTGCGTGTAAGTTTTTCAAACTCCACACGCGCTCTTATACGAAACGTGCCTCTACCTGTTTTATAGGCCTCCTTTAAATCCTCGTCCACGATGATCCCTCCAGAAGGGAAATCTGGGCCAGGCAATACTTTAAGGAGTTCATCCAGAGACGGCTTTGGACGCCTTTTCTTCATAACAAGGGAAATCGCCTCAAATACCTCACGTAAATTATGGGTAGGCATGTTCGTTGCCATTCCAACAGCTATACCGGTCGTTCCATTTACCAGCAGATTTGGAAGTAAGCCAGGT
>CALCSP010000442.1 GCA_937893785.1 uncultured Verrucomicrobiales bacterium | reverse complement strand
TTTGATTTGTTCCACCAATTGCGTAACGCTTGAAGTTCCAGGTTGCAGGGTCGCAATGATTCCCTCCGGCGGTGGAGGTTGTGTTGGGCGGTTGTTTCTTCGCCCCCGGGACTCATATTGTTTGCGGTCGTCTTTATTTCCTCTTCTACCGCCTCTCTTGTTGTCATCAGGATATCGGCGGTTCTGGTTTTTACCCCTTTTTCCCGGTCTGTTCTTTTCCCAGCTTTTTCCATTCCCCTTGCTTTTCTTTGGACGTTGTTCACCACCGTCATGTTGAAAGGGGGGGCTGTTCTCTTTGTTATTGCTTGCTGGCCCTGCGCTTTCTTTCAGCCAGTTAGGCATTAACTGAAGGTCAGAGAGATCGACAGGAGTAGGGTCGCTCATTTAAAAAGGGTTAGTTGGAGAGAGTGTGGGGTGCTTGTTGCTTACGCATGTATTCCATGAATACATGGTTGTGGCCAATGAAGTTTAATTTAAGCCTGCGAGCCGCAATTTGCAACGTGCGTTAGGAATCTGTTTCCGGGCGGGGGTCACGGTTCAATAATTCATTAAGTGCGATGTCTGGACTTTTTTGCCCAGTGATCACTGCGTATGCTTGGTCAATGATGGGGGTATTGATCCCTGCCCGTCGGGCAGCTTCATAAAATGAAATAGTGTTGGGGACACCTTCCGCGACCATTGTCATTGAGCCGAGGACCTGATCAATATCCTGCCCTCCGCCCAGCATTCTTCCCACTTTGTTATTCCGGCTGTGTGTGCTGTAGCAGGTGACCATCAGATCACCAACTCCAGAGAGCCCCTGAAAAGTTGCCGGTGATCCCCCTAGACTAGTACCTAGGCGGATCATTTCGGCAAGGCCTCTGGTGACCAGTGCGGCCTTGGCGTTGTCGCCGAGACCAAGTCCCTCGGAGATGCCTGCGCAGATAGCATAGACATTTTTGGTTGCACCGCCCAACTCAATACCTGCAACATCCTGACTGGTATATGTTCGAAACCAAGGAAGAGTGAATAATTCCTGCAGACGAAGTGCAATTGCTTCATCCTTGCAGCCAATAACTGCTGCAGTTGCAAGTTGTTTGCCTACCTCTTCGGCATGATTTGGACCGCTCAGAACAGCAATAGGATTTTGAGGCAGGCGAGATGAGAGGATTTCCGTCATGCGCTTACCGGTTTCACGTTCTAGTCCTTTTGTGCAGGAGATCAAAATGGCGTCACCGGGCAAACTCTCTGAGTTTGCCAGCGCCTCAGAAAGATCAGCCATTGCCGAAGATGGTATTACACACAGGATTACTTTGGATTGGACGGCGAAATTGAAATCATTCGTTGGGGTGATATTTTCCCCAAGATTGACACCAGGGAGGTAACGAACATTTTCACGCAAGTCAGCCATCTGTGCGGCTTGCTCAGGATTGCGACACCACAACTTTACCTTAATGCCACGCTGTGCAAGAACGGTGGCCAGTGCCGTTCCCCAGCTACCGGCTCCGATTACCGAAGCAGTTATCATAATTTTTCAGTTTTTAATTTCATGCTGTTTTACTCTTTCGCTCGAATCGCAATTCCGTTCCCGCCAGTAGCCGTTTGATATTGGAGCGATGCCGCCATATTGCCATTAGTGCAGCAAAAATTCCAAAAACAAGTTCTGGGACGCTTGGAGATGTGTCATTAACAAGAGCAATGATATATATTTGAAAAGGGATGACTAGTGCGGCCATCATCGAAGCGATAGCAACATACCGAGACGTGATAAAAACCAGTATCCATGTTACCAGAGCCCCGATAAAGACCCCGGGCATGAAAGCCAGCATGACACCTGCCGATGTGGCTATACCCTTTCCACCCTTGAAGCCGAGCCAGAAAGTGTAGTTGTGTCCAATTACGGCTGAAAGTGCAAACAGCACACAGGCGGTGCTGATGATGTCATGTCTGCTCCCAAATTCCATTAAATGGAGAGGTTGGGCAAACTTGAGCTCAAGCTCCACCATCACTTTGCCTACGGCGACAGGAGCGAAGCCTTTAAGGATATCCAGCAGGAATACCAAGATCCCTGTAGGCGGTCCGAGAATTCGGAAGATATTTGTTGCCCCGATGTTCCCGCTGCCGTGTTCCCGGATGTCAATGCCGCGCATTTTTGCGATCCAGAACCCGAATGGCAGGGCACCGATCATATAGGATCCGGCAATACCGATTAAAATAGTCGTGAATATATCTTCCAAAACCCTCTCTTGATTAAGATTTTATGTTCAGAAATTCTGTCACTGCTTCCAGTGGTAAGCAGTTTATGATGTCCTCTGTGCGCAACCATCCTTTGCGAGCAATATTCACTCCATACTTAAGGTAATGGAGCTGTGATGTGTGGTGGGCATCAGGGTTAATGAAACACTTAACACCTTTGTCACGTGCATGTTTCCACCATCTCCAGTCCATATCCAAGCGCTTTGGATTGGCGTTAATTTCAATAGCCGTATGGTTGATTGCACAGGCATCGATTACCTGAGCCACATCAACAGCGTAGGGCTGGCGTGTCAATAGCAGTCGCCCGGTAAGATGTCCGATCATGGTGACATGTGGATTTTCAACTGCACGAATGATACGTCTCGTCATTTCATCTTCGGGGAGGGTGAATGCATTGTGTACAGAAGCGACAACGTAATCAAGCTGGCTGAGAATATCATCCGGGTAATCCAGAGAACCATCCTTGAGAATATCGCATTCAACTCCGGCAAAAAGTCGGAACTTGCCGGCAAATTCCTCGTTGAGGTTCCTGATCTCAATGCCTTGCTGCAATAATCTCTCGGAATCAAGTCCGTTTGCCTGAACAGAACTCTGTGAATGATCCGAAATTCCAAGATAATCTAGCCCTAGATCTCTGGCTGCGGTCGCCATTTCCTGAAGCGAGGATCTACCGTCGCTGGCTGTCGTATGGTTGTGAAATGTGCCCTGTAGGTCTTCTAATGTGACCAGCTTGGGCAGAATACCCTTTTCAGCTGCTTCTACTTCACCGGCGTTTTCGCGTAAGGAGGGAGGGACGAAATCCATAGAGAGGGCTGCGTAGAGATCCTCCTCAGTGGCTATAACGGTGCAGGGAAGCGGTTGCTGTTTTTTTCCTTCGAGTGGTGTTAGTCGGTATTCATTCAGCGTGTAGCCAAGCTTCAGTGCCTTGGAGCGCATTGTGATATTGTGTTCCCTGCTGCCGGTAAAATAATTCAAAGCGAAAGGGTATTGCGCAGCGGATACTGCACGCAGATCGCATTGCAAGCCAGAGTCAAGAATGACAGTGGATTTTGTCGATCCGTGCAGACTGACGGTAGATACTTCCGGCATGCCTATGAAAAAGGACATGACGGATTCGGGGGCTTCTGTTGAGACCAGAAAGTCCAGATCATGCAATACTTCTTTTCCACGTCGATAACTTCCGGCAAGTGAGGCTTCAATGATGCCGGGTTGGCTTTTCAGGGCCTGCAGTATTTTCTCTGCGGTTTCGGCAATGTCACCGAAGCGGAACTTGTCGGCATGTTGACTACGAAATGCAATGGCTTCTAAAATTTTGCTGCAAGACTTGGCACCGAAACCTGGCAACTGAGTGACCTCGTTGGATTGGCAGGCCTGTTCAAGAGCGGTAACCGATGTGATGTTCAGCTTGTCATAGAGGGCTTTGATTTTTTTGGGGCCAAGCCCGGGAATATCAAACAGTTCAAAGATGGTTTCGGGAAACTCACTGCGCAGTTTTTCATAGTATTCGAGCTTTCCGCTGGTTGCGAGTTCATGCAGTTTTTCGGCAAGGGCCTTGCCAATGCCTTTGGTGTCGCTCAGGTCATTATCTTTGGCTTTTTGGACAAAGTCGCCGGTAAAAGTAGCGACGATTTCAGCACCGGTCCGGTATGCCCTAATTTTGAATGGATTTTCACCTTTTAACTCAAGGAGCAGGGCGATGTTTTCAAGAGTCTCAGTGATTGTTTCCCGGCTAATCATGATTGCTGTCCTACTTATCGTGAACAATTAATTCGGGCAATGCAAGAGGGCTTGCGGTGGGAGTTATGGGAAAAGATGTTCATCTTAATATCGCAAAATTTGTTAATTTAGGAGAAAGTTGAGCAAAGATTTGCAAATTTTCAG
>CALCSP010000441.1 GCA_937893785.1 uncultured Verrucomicrobiales bacterium | reverse complement strand
TATTCTTAACGAAGCGAGGGCAAAAGCTATTGAAATTGAAGGGCAGGCTGAGGCACGTGCTAACGAATATTACAAGGTTTTCCAAGAAAATCCTGAGTTAGCTGAATTGCTCTTAGGCCTCGAGGCTCTAGAGGCGGCCACCAAGGAAAAAACCACTATCGTAGCGGATCCCAACACGCCCCCGTTCAATTTGTTTCGGGAAGGTGTTAAAGAATTCAACCGTTAGGTAATTACGTTAGGGACTTAGCATAGCTGATTATCATCGATTACAAATCCAGTCATATGAGTGATTCCAAAAAACCAGAGTTACCGGATTTACCTGAAAAATTCGACTCTGCAACAAAACTTAAAAAAGAAGAGCCTAGTGTTGTTGTATCCTCCGTAGAGGATTCGACTGCCGCTGCGTTGTCAGATGCCCTCTCAAGTAGTTTTAAGATCATACAAGGCCTCATGGTGGGTGTGGTAGTCATCTTTTTGTGCTCTGGTTTTTTTACCGTTGAGCCGAACGAAGTCGCTATAAAACTGCGTTTTGGAAAACCTGTTGGTGCTGGGCAAGATCGTATTTTGCAGCAAGGTCTCCACTGGTCTCCGCCTAGTCCGATCGGTGAAGTGGTTAAAATACCTATTGGTGAAACCCGTAGCATAGTGGCCACTAATTGTTGGTATGCTACTACGCCTGAAATGGAAATCTCAGGCGAATTGCCTTTCGCAGCAGCTTCGTTCAGACCTGGAGTGGATGGATATGCGATTACGTCGGACGAGAATATTATTCATGTCCGGGCGGATGCCAAGTATTTGATCAGCGAACCTGTGAGCTTTAAATTTAACTTTCTTGATGTGGAAAACTTGCTTCGCAATGCTTTAAACAACGCTCTTTTATATGCTTCTGCACACACCACAGCTGATGATGCCCTCTATCGTGATCGGGTAGGTTTTAAGGATCGTGTTCGACTTCGCTTTCTGAATAATGTTCAAAAAGCGAATTTAGGAATTAAACTACAATCGTTGGATGTGCGAACTTTCCCTCCAATGTTTGTCAAGGAGGCTTTTGATCTAGTCACGCAAACTGAGCAAGCAGTTAGTCAGATGCGCAATGAGGCTGAAGGGGATGCAGCTCAGACTCTTCGGCGGTCCCAAGGACAGGCCCAAGCCATAATCAATCAGGGTAATTCCCGCAGTAATTTAATTACGAGTCGGGTAACAGCTGATGCAAAGGTGTTTCAACAGCTCAAACCACACTACGAAGCTAACCCAGTTTTTTTTAGGAGCCGATTACTTATTGAGGGAATGGGCCGGATTCTAAAACAAGCCAATGACACTTGGTTATTGCCTAGTGTTGGGCCTGAGCAATCTCAGGAACTTCGCCTTCAAATAAACCGTGAGCCTACCTTGACTCGCGGTAATGAAACAAAAGATATGGATAATAAATAAATTACTTTTCGTTTTAGGTAACCATTCAAATTTCTAAGCATATGCAAGTAACCTCTCTACTCAGCCAAAAAAATGAACAAGCTCATGGTGATTGTGAAAGTTGTGGGCATGATCACGAACATACTGAGATTCGCCTTAGCCAAATTCTCATAGGCCTTCTTTTCATAATTAACTCTTTTATCATCCATTACTTTTTTGACAACGGGAAGATGGTAGGTGATGTGAATGCAATGATAGGCGCTTTGTTGCTTGGTTATCCTATTGTGTGGACTGCAATAAAAGACCTACGTAAAGGACGTCTTAGCACCAACGAATTAGTGGCGTTAGCCGTTTTAGCCTCTTTTGCGTTGGGGGAATATCAAGAATCGGGGTTAGTCGCTTTTTTCATGCTGTTGGGAGAAATAATTGAAACACGTACTGCTGAGGGTGCTCGTGCATCAATTGAGTCTCTTGTGAAATTGACGCCCACCAAAGCAAGGCGCATTCAAAATGGTGAAGAAAAGGAATTAGAAGTCAAGGATCTCAAGGTGGGTGATGTCATACGTATTCGTCCGGGTGATAACATTGCTGCTGATGGAGTCATTGTGACGGGGCAGGCATCCATTAACCAGGCCAACATTACAGGAGAATCTCTTCCCGTGGACAAGAAAACAGGGGATGAAGTATTTGCTGGGACTCAAAACTTGACTGGTGTGCTAGAAGTCAAGGTGACCCGGGCTGATGCCGACACGACCCTTGGACGAGTGCACGATTTAATTTTGGCTGCAGAAAAGACCAAGCTGCCAATTATGCGCATCGTTGATCAATATATGGGTTTTTACACACCGCTGGTTCTTTTGGTAGGGGCCTTGGTCTGGGGATTTACTCAAGATCTCAGTCGTGTGATCACTGTCTTCATTATTGCCTGTCCTTGCGCCTTCATTCTGGCCACCCCTACTGCTATGGTGGCAGCTCTTTCATCCGCGGCTAGGCTTGGAATTTTGATCAAAAATGTGGCGGACATCGAACTCTCGGCTAAGATTAATGCCTTCATTTTTGATAAGACCGGCACGCTGACCACTGGCAAGCTGGCGGTCAGCCGTCTTGCTCCGCAGGAGGGAATAAAGCCTGCCGAATTACTGCATCTAGCTGCTTCGGCTGAAAAATACAGCAATCATCCGACTGCCAAGGCTTTGGCACAGCTTGCAAAAGAGGCCGGACTGACACTTACCGAACCACAAGATTTCAACGAAACGGCTGGAAAAGGAATTACGGCCAAGGTCGATAATAGGGAGATTATCGTAGGCCGAGCCAACTGGCTCAAGGACAATGGTATCAAGGACTCTTTTGTAAATTCTGTAGATTTAAGTGAAGCTGAAGGATACAGTCTTCTTTATGTAGCAAGGGAGGGTCAATTTGTTGGATGGATTGGTCTTCAGGACCAAACACGTCTGGAGGCTAAGGAGTCTCTGGGCGGGTTGACTGATTCAGATATCCGTCGCATCGCCATGGTTTCTGGCGACAGGCAACCAGTAGCCGCTCGTGTGGCAAAAGAAATTGGCTGTGAAGAGGTGGTTGCCGAATGCCTGCCCCAGAATAAGGTCGAGTATGTGCACAAGATGAGAGCCAAAGGATATCGGGTCGCTGTGGTGGGCGATGGTGTCAACGATGCGCCCGCGCTTGCAGCTGGAGATCTTGGTATTGCCATGGGAGCGGCAGGCAGCGAAGTTGCCATCCAAAGTGCAACTATTGCTCTGATGAACAACGATCTTCGCCGGTTACCCTTCTTGATACGCCTTTCTCGACAAACTCGATCGGTCATCAATCAGAATTTTCTTTTTGGTGTCCTCTTTGTTATCGGCGGTTTTGTGCTAGCGGCGATGGCTTTTATCACTCCAATTATTGCAGCTGTATTGCATGTGGCGGGATCCTTATTAGTGGTCTTTAACAGTTTCAGGTTGGTTCGAGCGGGCGAAGAACTGGAACCGTTTCAGCAACCTGTCTCGAATGAAGGAACAGAGTCTGCGGACCCATCACCCAAGCAAGCAGCCCAACCTGCATGATCAAAGCATAGCGCCGGTGCTTGACTTGAAATAGAAAGACTAAATGGTGAGTACAATTGCAGAACAATCAACAACGCCGGTGGTTCAAGGACAAGCAGATGAGGTCATCTCTGTCCAGGGTCTGACGAAGGTTTTCAAGGACTTTTGGGGACGCCCCAAGGCCAAGGCCGTCAACAATGTTGATTTTGAAATCAAACGCGGAGAGGTGTTTGGTTTGCTGGGGCCCAATGGCTCAGGCAAATCCACCACCATTAAAATGCTCC
>CALCSP010000440.1 GCA_937893785.1 uncultured Verrucomicrobiales bacterium | reverse complement strand
TTTCTATATTTTGCCATGAATGTTCCTCACACGAATAATGAGGCTGGCAATCAAGGTATGGAGGTTCCTGATATTGGTGAGTTCGATAAGAAAAATTGGCCTGAACCAGAAAAAGGATTCGCCGCTATGATTAAAAATATCGATCGTGATGTGGGTCAAATTATTGACTTAATCAACGAACTTAATCTCGCCAAGAACACTCTCGTAATTTTTACCTCTGACAATGGCCCCCATCAAGAAGGAGGACACAGGGCTGATTTTTTCAATTCTAGCGGACCTTTTCGAGGTATGAAACGAGATCTTACGGAGGGTGGTATCAGGGTGCCGACAATTGCATGGTGGCCAGGAAAAATTAAAGCTAACACTACCAATAATCACCAATGGTATTTTGGAGATTTCATGAAGACCTTTGCCGAGTTAGCTGAAACACCGGCCCCAGAAGATATCGACAGTGATAGTTTTGTTTCCACACTCACAGGTCATCCACCAGAAAAAAAATGGGCCCGCAATAGCCGCCTATACTGGGAGTTTCATGAGAGGGGTTCGGCCCAAGCGGTGAGATTCGGTAAATGGAAAGCTATTCGTAAACCAATGTTTACCGGACCTATAGAACTGTATGATTTGTCTATTGACCTGAAAGAGGAAAATAATTACTCAGAGCGCAGACCTGATCTAGTTAAACATGCTCAAAACCTATTGGACCAATCTCATGAGCCTGATTTTAATTGGAGTTCTAGAAAAAATACTAACTAATTAAAATTCCCAAAATCTTTTACTCTATTTAATATTTGATGTATAAAGGTTGTTCGCACTTTTTGTATGCCTGTATCGAGTCCATTCCTTGTTCGGTATGCCATCCTGCCCCTGATTGGATGCTGTTTTCTTTTATGTGCAGCAGAAGGGCAAGTAATCCTTAAGGATAATTTCAATCGAACCAATTCCAGCAGTGTGGGCAATGGCTGGATGACGACTGAGTCGGTTTTTCTTAAGGATAAGGCGCTACACTTTCAACTCAATGATGGTGAGTTCCGTCCACGGGCCAGCAGAATGTTTCCTAAATTGGAGGGAGGCAGTTTCAAGGTGTCTTTCAGCCTTGACTGGCTGAGAAAAGACGAAGGGACCTGGGGCTTTTACATGCAGTTGGGCAACAATGCCGAGATGCCCAAGTCGCTAATCTACGAGCGTGACTTGGCCAAAGGTGTCGGAGTGAACTTGGCCTGGGGTGGTCGCGACGCAATCGGGGGCGAAGAGCCTGGATCATTTGGCTATTTTAAAGACATGAAGTTTCATAATCTTTTCATGGCCAATGATTTGAGTGCGAAGAATACCTTGGTGGATAATCCGGTGGTCACGCTTGAGGTTGATCTTGACGCAGGCACTTACGCGGTGGGCTTCAACGGCAAAACTTATCCAAATATCCCCCTTGAGAACGAGGGACCGATCGATACCATCAGGTTCGTTACCACAGGATGCAGCAAGACGGGTTTTCTTAAGAGCTCAATCGACGATCTGATCGTCCTCGAAGGCAAGAAGCCGGTGGTCGCCAAGTCCACTGGAAAAAACGACGAGCCTACTGTGTCCTATCCTCAAAAGGTGGAAAAGCAACCTACGGGCCCAAGAATGCAGACTTCCGGGGAACTTGCCGGCGTGGACCCCAAGACCTTCAAGAATCACCTAGCGCCATTGATGGAGAAGCATTGCGTGGGTTGCCATGGTCCGGACAAACAGAAGGCCCGTCTGCGTTTTGATAGAGTACGTGGTTTTCAAATTTCAGATAGACACCTATGGACGAAAATTTACGAGCAGATTTCACATGGAGAAATGCCTCCTGAGGATGAATCCCAGTTGAGCCCATCGGACAAAACAAAGGTACTGGCTTGGATTGTGAAGGAACAACGAGCGCTAGGGACAGGCAGTACCCGGCGCCTCAATCGTCGCGAATTTGGAAGTGCTCTGAGGGATGTTACCGGCTTGAATGTTGATTTTTCCTACAGCCTGCCTGGAGATGGCAAGGTGGACGGATTTGATACCGGAGCAGAAGCCCTCCAGGACGCGGCAGACTCGGTGAGCCAAGTGATGGAGGTGACTCGTCGCGCCGTGGATGGGATTCGCTTCCTTGAGCCTGCTCCCGGCCGAATCTATAAAGCCGATCTGGTGAATGTAGAGAAGGATCCGCACCGGAAATTTGACTCCTGGAAGAAAGATGGACTCACCCTCGGCAAGCTGCCTCGATTTGCCAAATCCGGACTTGGTGCTTTGGGTGAAACACGGTGGCCAGGGGATCGCACCAGCAGTATGTTCAGCGTTCCTTATCCTCCTGAGCAAAGGGGGCTCTCCCGGGTGAAGATCGGAATTATCTCCTACAGTAATTTTCCAGGTGTTCCCAATCCTGTGCTCGAGGTAAAGATTGGTGGACGTATTCATGACCGGCAGGAAATCACAGGCCCTGTCGAACTTGAATACCAGGTGCAGGTGGAAGACGCGATAAAGAGTAACAAAGGGCTTTCTTTTGGATTTACGCCCCGCGTCCCGGTTGCCTATGCAGTCAAGGGGTTCGAGAACGAAGACAAGTCCAAGCCCGACAAACTGCCAAACGGTGCAGGGCTCTATCGTCCCGCCTGGGACAAGAAAAAACTCCGCAAGCCCGAAGAACAACCCATACCGTTCGTCGCATTTCAACGCATTGAAGTTGAGCCCCACTATGTTGCAGCGTGGCCGCCTCTGGGCTGGAATGTTGATATTGGCGAAATTACTGATTCTCTGCAAAGTGCTGAGAAGTTGCTCGCTCTCTGGATGGAGCGAGCCTATCGCCGAAAGGTAGAAAAGACGGAACGCAGCCAGTTCATGGCTTTTTACAAGCAGCTGCGCAAAGATGGGATGAGCTTTGATAATGCTCTCCGTTCTACCTTTCAGTCTGTTTTGCTTAGCCCTCCTTTCCGATACCTTGATTCCACTGCTCATCAAGACAAGAAGAGAGCGAATTATGCCGTTGCTTCCCGCTTGAGTTTCATGCTGCTCGGTGCCCCTCCTGATCAAGAGCTGCTCAAACTTGCCGCCTCAGGTGAAATTCGTAATGGGCAGGTGATTCGTTCGCAAGCAGGGCGCCTACTGAACGACAAAAGGAGTTTTGATGCTTTCATTCGCCCTTTTGTCACGCAGTGGCTGGAAATGGAACAGCCCATCACGCTGGTAGATGATCGCCTTGGTATGGCGAGCTACAAATTCCGTGC
>CALCSP010000439.1 GCA_937893785.1 uncultured Verrucomicrobiales bacterium | reverse complement strand
TGGTCGCAACCGAAGAACAGATTTCACCCAAATCGCTCTCCGCAACAGAAAGCTTCTCACGAACTGCAACTGATACAGATTCGTGATTTAATCCTATGCAGAATAATTCCATTAACAGTAACGAAAAAACTTAGCTTAATGGGAGGCAATGACCCACAAACTGACCAAGGGAAAAAGAAAAGCCACTGTTGCACCGGTTGCCAATCGTCTCGGGCTTAATCCGCTGAAAAAATTAACAAAACAAAGAAGGGCATAAACAAGCCAGATTAAATACAGCGGCCATATAGGGTGCTGGTTGCCTGACGCAGTGATTACGTGGGCTGATCCAATTCCGGCAGTCAACAGGACCATGCCAACGATCAAAAGCCTTAATAAGGCCGAATTCAGGTTCTGCATGGGGGGCAGGCTATAAAAAAGCGTCTTGAGGTTTGCCTGCCTCACCTGCCTCTCCTGTATCAGGAACATTACCCCAGCAATGAAAGACATGCCAAATGCCCCATAAGCCAACAGAGAAATACCGATATGAAATTCCACCCAAGCATCTGCCTTACTTTTAAGGGCGGCAGCAGCACTGGCCGCTTCATAATCGAGGGGGAATAGGAGCGCCATGAGGCAGGTGACAAAGACAACCGGAGACGTAAACACCCCCATCAGAGATAGACGGTAGGTGCGCCCCACTACCAGATAAATAAGAACCATTGCCCACGAAACAAAAACCAGAATTTCCAATACATTGGTCACAGGGCAGCGGCCATGCAGCTGACCACGCTCATATAGAAAAAATGTCTGGCACACAAGCCCTACAACAATTGAAATCAGGTTTCCGGTGGAATGCCTATATTTTCCCGCACGTAGGCAGGCGATGGCATAAATAAAACCACCAGCAAAAAACACTGTGGCCAAGCCAAGGAAAAGGCGATCCATATTAGAAAAAGGGGGAACATAGCCGCCCTATCCTGTAATGCAAAGAAATGAGATCTTGGGATTTGACCTGACCGAACTGCTCGGGAAACATTGCCCAGCATGCACCAGCCTGAACTTCAAAAACTTTCGGAGGCCATTCGGGACGTTCCCGATTTTCCAAAGCCCGGTATTCTCTTCAAAGATATTACACCCGTGCTTGGTGACAGTAAACTATTTGCCACCGCAATCCGGGCGCTTGCTGCCACAGCAGCAGAAGAAACTGTCGACAAAGTGGTGGGGATAGACGCTAGAGGATTTATATTTGGCGCCGCTGTTGCCATGGAACTCGGAGCGGGATTCGTTCCGATAAGAAAGAAAGGAAAGCTCCCCTGGGCCACGGAAACCGAGTCATACAGCTTGGAATACGGAGAAGCAGAGATTGAAATCCACAAGGATGCCGTCATGCCAGGTGAAAATGTGTTGATCGTCGATGATCTACTTGCCACCGGTGGCACTGCCGAAGCGGCAGTAAAGTTAATCAATAGTATTGGCGGTGAAATTGTTGCACTCTCCTTCTTTATCGAACTGGAGTCCCTCGGCGGCAGAAAGCGCCTCGATGTTTGCCGAGTGGAAACCGTGCTTGCCTACTAGGAAGCCATTAGCGTTGATACGCTAGAATCTTTTGCCAAGGCAAAGCAATCTCTTCCTAGTCCATGGACTTCACGATTAATGTTGCATTGTGTCCGCCGAAACCAAAACTGTTGCTAAGGGCTACTTTCACATCCTTTTGCCGTGAATGATTGGCAACGTAATCCAGGTCACATTCCTCATCGGCATTTTCAAGATTAATCGTTGGCGGCACCGTGCCCGTCCTGATTGCCTGCACGCATGCGGCAAGTTCGACCCCTCCTGCCGCACCAAGTAAATGTCCTGTCATGGACTTTGTTGAGCTGACAAGTAGGCCATTAAGCGCATGCTCTCCGAATGAATCCTTGATCGCCTTGGTTTCACAAATATCCCCGAGGAAAGTGGATGTTCCATGTGCATTCACATAATCAACATCAGAAGGATTTACTCCGGCATGCCGCATAGCCATGTCCATGCAACGCCCTGCCCCAACTCCTTCAGGATGAGGTGAAGTCATATGGTGGGCATCAGCGGAAACTCCATATCCTGCCAACTCACAGTAAATCTCAGCCCCCCTAGCCTTTGCATGCTCCAATTCCTCAATCACAACCACACCAGCACCCTCTCCCATAACAAATCCGTCACGATCTTTATCAAAGGGCCGAGAAGCTCTTACAGGATCATCATTCCGTAAACTCAAGGCTTTCATTGAAGCAAAACCAGCAAGCCCCATGGCAGAAATAGATGCCTCCGCTCCTCCGGCAAGAAATATATCGGCATCCCCGAACTTAATCATCCGCCAAGCCTCACCAATATTGTTATTGGCAGTAGCACATGCCGTAACGATCGACATATTGGGACCGCAAAGCCCGTATTCCATCGAAATTAGGCCACTGGCGATATTGCCGATCATCATCGGGATCGTGAAGGGAGATACGCGGCTAGGGCCCTTGTTCAGGTATACCTCGTGTTGCTTCTCCAAAGTCATTAACCCCCCTATTCCACTCCCAACCATGCAACCAAACCGGAAAGGATCAAAGTTGCACTCTTCCATTCCGCTATCCTCATAGGCCATCTTGGCAGCAGCCATTGCCATTTGGCCATATCGATCAGTCCGCCGGGCATCCTTGGGATTCTTGAAATAAATTTTCGGATCAAAGTCCGTTATCTCTCCACCGATGCGGCAAGCAAAATTAGACGCATCAATGTTTGTGATATGGCCAATACCGCTCTTACCCTCAACGAGAGAATCCCAGAACTGCTCAAGCTCATTGCCAACGGGGCTTAGAACCCCAATTCCTGTAATTGCTACTCTTCGATCACTCATTGATAACTGCTAAGAAAACTATAAATCACGGAGCCCTATCCTCTCATTCAACGCATCGCAATTCGGGCAGGGAGGAATCGGGTTGCGGCTACGATCCTCATATGGCACCCCACAAATATTGCAAACCAATCTGAACTTCCGGTCCTGTTTTTCACGACGCTTACGATTCCAATCACCGGTCACCCAGACTCCAAATAAAACGGCCAAAATAACCACTAGATAAGCAACTATGATATATGGAAGGGAAATTTCAAACATCGGAAATAAAAATGCTTATATCTACCAGCGAAACGATATCCAAGCCCAATCAATCATAGAATACTCGGCTGAGGCAAAGCGCATTTTTCGCAAAGCTATCAACAATTCTGAATCCATTAGACCTCCTGCACTCTGCTCGGGGAGGGCATGAATAACCTGACCGAAACGATCAACTCCTACATAAAACAAACACTCATCACTATCTAAAGGGCGCTGGACCTCCACTGCAGGCATCCATTCAAATTCGCGCAGTACTTTGCGCTCCCTATCTTCCCAATCAATGCTGACCACCGGTTTAAATAAAACCTCAGAGGTTTGCGGTGGCAGTTTACTGCCTCGAGAGTTAATGGGAGGAAGAAACAACCCACCAGCTGGGAAAAATGACGTCTTCACGTCTGTTTCAAATCGTGGCAATTCCCTTAACGGTGGCTGATACCCCTCAAAAAAGGGCCTGAACCGGATACCTGTATCAGTTAATGCAGACAGTGCCTCCATGTTATCAGATCCATCAAGGGCTAAAACCCGGTCATTAATTTTGGCAAGGACTTGGCTCGTTAACAAATCAGAAGAGTCCAGTATGGTAACGGTGGCGGCACTAACAAGCTCTCTCTTTTGTGGAGGATAAACAACCCGGAAAAGATAAAAACAAACAAGATGCCCCACGCATGACAACAAAATAAAAAATAATAGCCAGAAAGGCCTGCGCCCACTCTCCTTCCAGTTAAAGGTCAGAATGTTTTCAGCATTATCTTTGACCATCTCGCTCATTGATCTAGCTCAGGTCGCGTGGCTAATATGAGTGAATAGCCATTTCCGACCACGATGTTGCTGATCTTGATCACCTGTCCGTATGGCGCAGCTTGGTCAGCGCGAAGAACCACCTGACCATTGCCCCTTGCGCCGGGCCCCTCAGCCAACTCATTCTCCAACTCCCCGGTGGTTACCAGCCGGTCATTGAAAAAAATCTGGGAAGGGTTGCCACCTGACAGGGTAATAATGTCAGCACTTGCCGCCGCCTCCAGCGCTGACCGCGATTGCGGTACTGAAACGGCAATACCTGAACGAACAACTGCATTGGAACTCAACAAAAAGAACAATAATACCAAAAATAGGATATCCAGCAGCGAGGCAAAATGCAAAAACCCGCGACCCGAGCGCAGCGTACTCTCCAGCTTCATTAATTATGTTGCCTTGGTCCCGGATCTGCTGCCCTTATCCACACTCTCACCCCCTATTGAATCATTACCGAGAGCCTGCGAACTGGAAAAAGAGATGATCTCAGAATTATTTCGGGCATCCTCAATGATATTCACAATCTCAATACCACCTCTCTCCATATCATGCATGAGAGTCCTGACGTATGTCCTCAGATAAGAATACAGGATAAAAGCAGGTATAGCGACTGCCAATCCTGCCGCCGATGTAATCAGACTTTGGTAAACGCCCTTTGAAAGGTTAGCAATGGTCGCCTGGCCGCTCATCGCATTAAACACAACAAAGGTATCCACAAGTCCAATAACGGTACCAAGCAAACCAATAAGAGGCGCAATATATACAATAGTCATCATGACCGACAGATAACGTTCAAGCTTAGGCACCTCCAACTGACCGGACTCCTGGACAATATCCTTCAGTTCCGATCGCTTCACTTCATGCCTAATTACAGCAGAATGAATCACTCTGGCAACCGGTCCCGGAGTGCCGGCACATTCATGAAGAGCCTCTGCGTAATTTCTCTTCTGTATAAGGTTTGCCAGCCCCTGAAGGAATTCACCAACATTAATAGAAGATCGATGAAACAGGAACAGTCGCTCAGCGAAAATTCCCAAGACCAGTATGGAACAGGCGAGCAACAACCACATTAGTGGTCCACCCTTGCTAATCATCTCAATCATGTCTAATCGGCAACGTTATCTAGATAAGCTAAATTGAATAAATTGGCACTAATTACACAATGCATAAAGTCCACACCTCAATCAAGTGAACTCATCAGTTTAATTACATTCCGCATTCAACACACTGGCAATCAATCGAAGGCGTTCCTGAACACCTGATTTCAAGGCACCTTCAGAGTGCAAAATACCAAGGCAGGCATCACAGCTAGCGAAAAAACTAACGAACCCCTTGGCACTTGAGAAAGTTAAAGGGCCTTCCAAACCTGTCTCAAATGCTTCGGTGAGAGTCTGTACACTTCCTATAAGGGAAATTAAATCAACCTCGGAAGATTCTCCTGAAATTGACGAAGCATTGATTCTTCCATCCGCAGTGCAGGCAACACATTGATGAATCCCATCCAGAGACGTACAATGCCCGACAACCATCTGGCCATCTATCTGCAAATCAGTCATTAACAACGCACGAAGAGTGGACTGATCAGCAATTCTTGATGAAGTTGAATCTAAAGCAGTTCCTGACACCTCTACTTCCGGATCTGGCGTCGTTTTACTTGAAAAGTCCGAAAGCCCAGAAACATCTGCTGCTAGAGGAGAAAGTGACTCCAGGGGCTCTGCCTTCATCAAGTGCGCTTTAAGCAAATCTCCTCCTCCCTCCATTGAAAGTGGCTCCAAGTCAGAAACACTTAAAGGTGCTGGAAGCGTATCCGATGCCTCTTGGTTCTCAAAACCCGTGAAAAACGTTCCGTTCTCCTGACCAGCATCAGGGGGGAAATTCGGTAATTTGGGAGGAAAAGAATCCTCACTAGCCACCTGACTTTCATCTGCAAAACCACTACTAACTCCTTCATTCTGGCTCAATGCATCTTCGAATAAAGGGGGGGCTTTGCTGAAGTGAGCATCAGCATCTCCAGTGCCATAACCCTTATCAGGAACTCCTGCAGGCTGCAAAGGTCCTGTAGGAATACTCGACGAATAGGGCTGTTTTTCTTGAGGACCAACATTTTGATCCGAAGAAGATATTGGTTTGCCCCCATCGCCAATCTCAGGCACATCGTTCAAGGGCTCCGCG
>CALCSP010000438.1 GCA_937893785.1 uncultured Verrucomicrobiales bacterium | reverse complement strand
CAAGCTCAGATCAAGTTAAGACAAGGACTCCAAGAGGAAGCCCTTACCATTCTTGAGGCTGCGCTTGTGGATGAACCGGAGGTTAAACTGAAGGCACTTCTGCTGATATTAAAAGGGCGCGCGCTATATGAGCTTGGCGGCAAAGATACAAAAAGGCTTGATCAAGCCATACAAGTTTTTGCAAGTGCTCTTGAAATTAGTGATTTGGCGCTGGCTACTAGAAGTGAAATTCTTTTCCGCAAAGCGAAGTCGCATGAAATGCTCGGACAACTTGAGGAAACGCTTAAGTGCCTTCATGAGGTAATGAATAATAGTTCTACTCCGTTGAATGGAAATGAGCAGAAGGATTTTAAGTGGTATTACAGAGCCGGGTTTGAGGCAATCCGCCTCAAGGAGGCATCAGGTGGACCACAAAGTATTATTGCAGCTATAGCTATTGCGGATCGTTTGGCCAGGACGCCGGGTCCAAGGTCGGATGAAGCAAGAAAAGCCAGCCAGAGGCTACGACTGGAACATTTTATCTGGGATGAAGGTTCGACTCAGTAAGGATTCAAGAAAGGATAAACTGAATATCCTCCCTGCTAAGTCCGTTCATTAATGGGGTTCGATCATCGATAATAGAATCTGCAATTCGCTGTTTACGCGTCTGTAACTGCATGATTTTCTGCTCCACAGACCCTTCGACGATTAACTTGTAAGAGGTAACCGTTTTGGTTTGTCCAATTCGGTGTGCTCGATCAGTTGCCTGAGCCTCCACTGCCGGATTCCACCATGGATCAAAGTGAATAACACTGTCGGCTGCGGTTAGTGTGAGACCGTATCCGCCTGCTTTAAGAGACATTAGGAAAACGGGAATCTTGCTTCGAGCATCCTGAAAAGCGTCAACTTGCTCACTCCTCTGCGTGGCGTTCTGAGCGCCGTCAATATAGCAATAGGAGATCCCCTTCTCATCGAGCATTTTACGAATAAGTGAGAGCATGGAAACGAATTGCGAAAATATGAGAATTCGGCTTCCAGAGGCAAGTAGATCGGCAAGAAGAGTTTCTAGGGCTTTCAACTTTGGTGACTGCTCAACATTGTTTGGCACTTGTTTTGCGTTCGTTTTTTTGAGGTTGAGTCCGGTTGATGGTAATTCCTCATCTTGATTTTTGGGAAGAAGTCGGTAATCGCAACAAACTTGCCTTAATCGCAGTAGAAAAACAAGCATCTCAATGCTTATGTCGTTATTAATAAGATCGTTGCGCGACTTTTTAAAATTATTTCTAGCAAGCTTAATTAACTCTTCATAAGCCTTGAGTTGTTGTCTGTTTAGCTCGCAATATATGATTTTTTCGATCTTGCTCGGCAACTCAGAAGCCACTTCCCTCTTGGTGCGGCGCAGAATGAACGGGGCAATTCGGCGACGCAATCCCTTCATGCTTTCTTCACTAGCACTTGAGTAACGCGCAAGGAATGCTTTTTGATGATCAAGGTATCCAGGATTGGCAAAGTTCATAACCGACCATAGGTCTTGAATAGTGTTTTCTATTGGCGTTCCACTCAAGGCGATCCTAGAACCTGATGAAATGGTCGAAAGACTCTTTGCAACCTGTGAACGGGGATTTTTCAGCACGGATGCTTCATCAGCCACCACAAGTGGAAACTGATAGTTCTCGTAATGGCTAAGGTCACGGCATAATGATCCGTAGCTAGTGATCACAATGTCTGTATTCTTGATTGTCTGAAAAAGCTTGTTCCGCCCTGGTCCATGAAGAACAAGCGCCT
>CALCSP010000437.1 GCA_937893785.1 uncultured Verrucomicrobiales bacterium | reverse complement strand
GCTTACATGCCCAATGGTCCGACAGGCATTCCCAACCCGAATATGCCGCACCACGATTGGAGCTGGTGGCCATGTCGGGATGCGGGACCACTCAGCTTTAACCAATCCTCCAAGCCCTTTGAGCCGCTCAAGGATTACGTGAGTTACTACCGGGGTCTGGATCATGCCGGCGGCTGGGCTCTTGGAGGCCATAGTTCGGGCGATGTCTTTGCTACCGGCGCAGACATGGTGGGTAACCAGAAGACGAACAGTATCTCGATCGATCAAGTCGCTGCCAACGTCCACGGAAACAAGACTCGATATGCCTCCATGGTGCTGGGCACTGAGGGCGGAACGGGCTCCTATGGACGGAGCAAGACGCTTTCTCACCGCGGCCCCGGCCGACCAATTCCGTCCATGGATAAGCCGCAGGAGATTTTCAATCGGCTTTTCAGCCCTTATGCTGGTAATGGGGTTGAACAGGTGCGTGCAGGGCTCAAACGCGAGGCCAGTATTCTCGATTTATTGATGGATCAAAGCCGTAGCCTGAAAAATCGTCTCGGCCGCGAGGATCAGGGGAAGGTCGATGAGTATCTGGAATCGATCCGAGCTCTGGAACACCGCGTGGAGCGTACTAGCAAATGGACGCACCAGCCATTGCCGGATGTTAATACCAAGGGGCTCAATCTTGCGGCTTCGCACAAAGACCCCAAGGAATACATCCGTTGCATGTATGATCTGGTGTATCTGGCCTTTCAGACAGATTCCACGCGGTTCGCCTCACTTATGCTTGAAAGCGAAAATTCGAGCAATAGTGAGCTGTGGAACTACGCCACCTATGTCCTTGGTTACAAAGGAGCCACTCACGACATTGCTCACAAGCGTCCCGTAGATTACTCAGGACGATGGGACCAGTGGAGGGCTGAGCAGCATGCTTATTTTCTGCAACGACTCAGGGATACTCCCGAGGCAGAGGGCAACATGCTTGATCGCACGGTTGTGCTCTGGGGTTCGGCTCATCCCCATGCTTCACACAGTACGAAGAACTATCCGATTCACCTTGCAGGAGGAAACAAGCTTGGGCTCGCGCACGGTCAGTTGCATTCCTTCGAAGGCGAGAAGAAAGTACCATTGGCTAACCTGTTTGTCTCCATGCTCCATGCGGTGGACGTTCCGGTGAAATCCTTTGCTGACAGCACTGGCCCCATGCCTGAAGTGCTCGCGTGATGATGCGGAGTATCAGCTGGATTGTGATTTTCTTGGCGTTCCTCTTGAGTGAGGGAATCACGGCGGAGGAAAGCGCTTTGCCGCGCGTTCTCATCCTTGGTGACCAGATCTATCAGCAACCTGCCAATGAACTGCGAAAAGAGCTGAAGGGCAAAGCAGAAGTGAATTTCCCGGGGATGAAGCCCGGTGAGGTGTGGAATTCAACCACTGCCTTGGAGCTGATCGACCGCCAACTTGGGGATGGTCGATGGGATCTAATCCACTTCAATTGCGGCCTGGGAGACCTGATTCACCGTGTCCCGGGTGTGAAGGCCTTTCGGGTGATGCCGCAGCATGCGGGAGGCATCCGTACTACGGATCCCAGACAGTATGAAAAAAATCTTCATGCGCTCGTTACCCGCCTCAAGGCGACGGGGGCCAAGCTTGTCTGGGCAAGTACTACCCCCATCCGGCATTCTTCCACCAACGTCTTCACCAAGGGAACCGAGATCGAGTATAACGCCATTGCTGCTAAGGTAATGGCAGGACATGGAATTCCTACCAACGACATGTACGTCTTTGTCAGGAGCCTGATCGACATGAATAAGCCTGCGAGTCATGGAGCTGACCCGTTCTTCTTTGATCGCAAGGCCATCCATCCGCCCATTCGTGAAATTATGCACAAACACCTGAAGTTGGCTCCCATTAATACACCGAAACCATGAAAGTAACCCTGATCAGTCTTGTTGCCCTGTGGGCTGCCTCGTGCCCGCTGTGGGCTAAGCCACTGAAAGTCTACCTGTTGGTTGGCCAATCAAATATGCAGGGGCATGCGGCCGAGCGAACCTTGGGGCACCTGGCAATGGATGCGAAAACGGTGCCCTTGCTGAAGGCGATTCAGAATGCCGATGGATCGGCCAAGGTTCATGATCAGATTTGGATTTCATCCATTGAGATAGCCGAGGAATCCGGGGTTAAGGAGGGGAAGCTCACCGTTGGGTATGGTGCGGGTGGCCGTGACCCCAAGATCGGTCCAGAGCTGACTTTCGGCATCACCATGCAAAAGCACGTCGGTGAGCCAGTCCTTTTAATCAAGACTGCATGGGGCGGCAAGTCGCTGAACACGGACTTCCGGCCACCCAGTGCGGGCCCCTATGTTTTCAACGACAAGCAAATCGAGAATTTTAAGAAACGAGATAGGAATCTGGCGGAGGTGCGCCAGGAAAAAGTCAACTCTACAGGGGTGTATTACCGGGCCATGCTTGAGCATATCCGCAAGGTGCTTGGTGACATTCAACGCGTGTATCCAGATTATGATGCCAAGTCCGGCTACGAATTATCGGGTTTTATCTGGTTT
>CALCSP010000436.1 GCA_937893785.1 uncultured Verrucomicrobiales bacterium | reverse complement strand
TTGGGCTCCTTACAGTGAAGCCAATCTTGCTGAGTTCGAAAACATCATCCAGCAATGCGAGACAGAATGGTACAGGGAGGGGGTTACCGACCACCGCATCAAAAACCGCATCATGACCATGAAGCTGTTTTACGACACGTGGGACATGAACAAGCTCTATCTCCATGTCAAAAATGGGAACTTTGGCGCGCCGAAGTACGTGCCGCTCAATGATACCGAGATGGCGGTTGTCACCAGCACTATCAAGAAGCATCGCAAGCAGGGCGATCGGCACTACCAGATCATCGAGAAGTGCTTGGCGGACTGGCAGGCGGCATTCAGGGCTGAACGGGAATCCGCTGGAGGAGTAGATGACACCATGATGGTTCCCTTCCTCATGGAGTTATATGCGCAAATCTTCGAGCGCAAGCCGACGGATTCGGAACTGGCTGAAAACATCGAGCAATTCAAACTGTACGCCTCCAAACTTGATCGGCAGAAGGCAATCGGGAAGCTTATTGAGTCGCTTGTGCTGAGCACTGAGTTTGCCTATCGCAACGAGTTTGGAGAGGGCGAGCCGGACGAGCACGGTCGGCGAATGATGTCGCCACGCAACGCGAGCTATGCCTTGGCCTACGCGTTGACCGATGCAAGCCCGGATGAAACTCTGGTCCAGGCAGCGGAAGAGGGGCGACTGAATTCGCGCAAGGACTACGAACGTGAGGTCCGCCGGATTCTGAGCCGCCGTGACCAGTGGTGCATCATCGACGAAAACGTCCAGGCGGCCAACCTCAACGCGAGCGTTACCAACCAGCCGATCCGCAAGTTGCGTTTTTTCCGGGAGTTTTTTGGCTACCCCAAGGCGCAGGACGTCTTCAAGGACGACTCGCGTTTCGGAGCAGGTCGTCACGAGCATGCGGTCAGTCGCTTGATCGACGAGGCGGACATGTTGGTTGAATACATTCTTGAAAAGGATGAACGCGTTTTTGAAGAGCTTCTTACGACCGAGAAGTTTTACCTATACCATTCAGGCGACAACCAAGCGATGAAGGCTGGATCGGATGAACTGAAGAAGGTCTACGCGTATTTCAGGAAATTCGACTGGGAAACATGGGAGCCAGACGATGTCACCCCCCATAAGGAGTTCATGCTGACGATCTGGGAATTTCGCAAGGTACGTGGGGGTGATAATAAATCGCTGCTGAACACCCTGAAAAGAATGATGCCCGCATTGAAAAGTCATTTCAGTGCAGGACAAGCCAACGGCATGCCTTACATGAAGGTGTCAATGGGCTTCTGGCACGGCGGAAACGTATTGGGGCGTACCGGGCAGCAGATGCGCGGCGAGCAGGTGACCTCATACTGGAACATCGACTGGAAAAAATGGAACTACCCGCCCGTTCAGCCGGCCGCTATCCCTAATCGCAAAGGCCTCTTGACCCATCCCGCCTGGTTGATCGCTCACGCGCAGAACTTGGAGACGGATCCGATCCATCGAGGCAAATGGATTCGTGAAAAGCTTCTGGCAGGAACCATTCCTGATGTGCCAATCACCGTCGATGCGGTGATTCCACCAGATCCCCACAAGACGCTACGCCAAAGGATGGAGATTCGAACAGGTGAGAGCTATTGTTGGAGGTGCCACCAGAAAATGGACCCGCTGGGATTCCCATTCGAGATCTACGACGACTTCGGCCGGTTCCGAACCGAGGAAAGCCTGGAGCATCCGGAAAATCTTCTCAAGGAGGCCAAACGGGGTGAAGTCAACGCTTTTGGCGCCTCGCTCGCGGTTTACAAGACATTGCCGGTCGATCCACGTGGTGTGCTAAAAGGGACGGGTGATCCGACCTTGGACGGCGACGTCGAAGATGCGTTCGACTTGATCGACCGGCTGGCGAAGTCGGAAAAGGTGCGACAGTCCATCATCCGCCATGCCTTTCGCTACTTTTTGGGACGCAATGAAACGCTGTCGGACTCCAAGACGTTGATTGACGCGGACAGGGCGTATGTCGATAATGACGGCAGCTTCGACGAAGTGATCGTGTCACTATTAACATCCGACTCCTTTATTTACCGTAAACGCAACACCAAGGAATAGACTATGTTGATCAGCCGACGAGAACTTTTGAAGAGAACGGCACTGGGGACTGCCAGCCTTGCGCTCACTCCATCATTCAATCACCTCATGGCCGCGCCGGCGAAGGGTCCAAGTGCTGGCCTTCACCGATTCGTATTCATCCGTAAGTCCAACGGAAATCTGCCTACGCAATTTGGACTGCCCTCCTTTTCCGCCGAAGAGTTGAAAAAGCACAAGGATAAGGAGTCCTTCGAGGTGGACTTGGCCAAGCATGAACTGCCCGACTGGCTGAAAGGGCTGGACGATCATAAGGAGAACATGACCATCCTGCACGGCATCTCGATGTCGGTTAGCGGAGGCGGGCACTACTCCTACTCTGGTTGCATGGGCGCCTACAAAGCCGGACGCGACATCCTCAGCAACATCAAGTGGGCAACTGTTGATTTTGAGTTGGCAAAGTTGTTCCCCTCTCCATTCGGTCACGTCGAGATGTCGCTGGCGGTGCCCCATGGGCGTGATCACAGAACTGGTATTGTCTCCGGCTATTCCGCTCCCGCGGCAAAGCAGCGCAACTACTGTTACGCTGACCCTATGACTGCCTATCAGGAATTGTTCAAGTCGATTACCAATACCGATGAAGCTGCTTCTGAAAGAGCTCTACTCGACTATTTGCATGACAAGGAAAGTCGCCAACTCAAAGGGTTGGTCGGTGATGAGCGCCTCAAGATCAGCGGTCAGGTCGATTCGCTCCAGTCCATCCGTGAACGCAGCACCAAGGTTGAGTCGCTGGGCACCAAGATTAAACAACACCTGCCCAAGATTGCCCCTGTCCACGCTGATGGTGGCGCAGATGCGACCCTTCCCCAAAAGCAGGCCGCCTTCACCGATGTCATCGTAGGAGCACTCGCGTCGGGACTGACCAATGTGGTTACCTATACCATTGACGACTTGGGCACCGACATCACCTCCCTGCCTGAGAATGAGCAGAAAACGAGTATCCACCAAATTGGGCATGGCGGCCAGATTTCTGGCGCTGCGAAAATGAGAGATGTCATCAAGACCCATCACATGAAGCAGGTCACGACCTTGGTAACCAAGCTCAAGTCTATTCCCGAGGGCAATGGCACGATGTTCGACAACACGACGATCATCTACATGCCCGAAACGGGTGCCGGCCACCATGGCCCGGATACGGAAGCACCGATGGTTCTCATGACCGGCAAAAACTCGAAGCTCGACCTTGCCGGCCGCTATATTCGCTTGCCGTTTCACGGTACAGAAGGGCACAAGACCTTGAGCAATTGGTACACAACGTTGCTCAACGCTTACGGCAACCCGATTGAGCATTACGGTGATCTGGACCTAACCATGCAGCGTAATCGCCTCAAACAGACAGGAGCAATTGATCGGTTTCTCACCTAATTCTTCACAGGCAAGGATCATGATCTAGAAAGAAGACCGGGGCTACTCGAAACGGCAACCAATCAAGGTGCCTACCCTGACTCTAGGAAAGGTCACCAAGCAATGGCCCACAGTAGAAAACCTGCAATAGAAAGCCCGTATACAGTCGTCGTGAAATCTTACATTGATGTCCCAATGTGAGGAAAACCACGACGAAATAGAGCAATAGAGTAAATGGGATGGCGGTGCTTTGTTGCGCGTTCTTGGCGGCATCTGTCGGAAGGCTGTCCATCGCAAGTAAATTGAGCCCCAAGTGCCATCTGCAGAATGAAGTGGAGCATACGTATAAATTACTTCCCCGGGCGGACGAATCTGTCGAGAATTCGGATTCGTTTTGAAACTGTCTATTCGTGGGTTACCTTAAGCGCTTCAGATGCCGAATACCTTTGGACATAGCTTTCGTATTACCACCTTCGGGGAATCCCACGGTGGAGGGGTTGGTGTGGTGATTGACGGAGCGCCTGCCGGGGTGCCTATCAGCGTTGAGGAAATTCAGGCCGAGCTGGACCGGCGTCGCCCCGGGCAGAGCGAGATTGTTACCCCTAGAGATGAGAAGGATCGCTGCCAGATCCTCTCGGGAACCTTCGAGGGGGAGACAATTGGCACCCCAATCATGATTCTGGTGGGAAATGAGGATGCCAGGCCCGGTGCTTATGATGAGATGCGGGAGAAATACCGCCCCTCTCACGCGGATTATACCTATGAGGCCAAGTATGGAACCCGCAATTGGCAGGGAGGTGGGCGTGCTTCGGCCCGGGAAACCATTGGCAGAGTGGCTGCCGGTGCTCTGGCGATGAAGGTTATGCGGGAGCGTTTCGCGGAAAATCTTGAGATTGTTGGTCATGTGCAGTCCGTGCAGGACATTGTTGCCGATGTGGAGCTTGCAGGGCTGACCCGCGACATGGTGGAGAGCAACATCGCGCGTTGTGGTGATCCGGAAGCTGCCGAGCGGATGATTGAGCGAATCAAGGAGGCGCGCTCGGAGGGTAATTCGCTGGGTGGTGTTGTCGAGTGCGTTGTTCGCGGAGTGCCTGTAGGACTTGGTGAACCGGTTTTTGACAAGCTTGAGGCGGAACTTGCCAAGGCAATGATGAGTTTGCCGGCGAGTAAGGGGTTTGAAATTGGTTCAGGATTTTCGGGTACCCTGATGACCGGGCGCGAGCACAATGATGCTTATTATATGGATGGAGATCGAGTGCGAACCAAATCCAATCGCTCAGGTGGGATTCAGGGTGGCATCAGCAATGGTGAGGATATCTTTTTTCGGGTTGCCTTCAAGCCGACGGCAACCATCATGACCGGTCAGGAGACGGTAAGCAGTTCCGGTGAGGATACCGAGTTGAAGGGGCGCGGTAGACATGATCCCTGTGTGTTACCGAGGGCAGTGCCGATGGTCGAGGCGATGGCGGCCCTTGTGATTTGTGATCATGCGATGCGGCAGAGGGGTCAAAACGGCTGAGTATCAGTAATGGAATCGGATTTATTCAACGGAGCTTTGCCCTTCCCGGTGAATTTCACCACCATCGCCATCGGGCTGGTCATCCTGCTTGCTCTTATTGCTTTTGTGCGTGGGGTGATTGGCATGTTGGTTGGCATCCTTTGCTTGTTGGCAGGTGCATTCGTCGGTTACTGGTGCCATTCTCTGATTCCAGGATGGATCTCGATCTTTACCGAGCAGCCCTCTCCACGTTTTGCATTCTTTGCCGCCCTTGGGATTGGTATTTCGGTATATATCTGTCTGCGATTGATGGTCGGTGCATTTCTTCTCGCCCCCATTCGTAAGAAGAGAGAAGGCCGACTCCTTGGAGGAATTTTTGGGGCTGCTCTCAGCCTGATACCAGCGGCTGTGGTGATTTTTGTTCTTGGCCTTGGCTTCTGGATGGCAGGAGTGATCTTCTCGATCGATAATACGGATGCTGGAGTTGCCGTTAAGGAGGGTGAAGTAGTGACCGAGAGGCCGTTCTGGGCTCGCTGGAATGAGGCACTTGACCGTGATTATGTGGCATCACTGATTGCCAAGGTCGACCCGGTTGCCGTTCGAGCTAAAGGAGTATTACTCAACCTGATGGTTGCACTCAAAGACAATGCGGCTGGTGGTAAACTCTCCGAGGATCCTGCTGCTGGCAAGGTGTTGCGCAATGCCAAGGTGCGTGAGCTGGATAAGGATCCGGAGATAACAAAGCTAGTGGAAAAAGGTGATTATACCCGCCTGATCAATCATCCCAAGGTGCGCGAGGTGGCTGCAGATCGTGAGGTTTCCGGGTTATTGGAGGATGTGCATGTTGAGAAAGCTGTTGATTCCTCTCTTTATGCTGTCGAAAAGAGTGGTAACCGTATCAGGCGAACGCGGAGTATGCGTTTTTCCCTACGCTAGGTGGTAGAAAGATTGAACCCCTAATTTTTCCCGAGGACAATGGAATATATCACGACAATTGGTCTTGAGGTACACGTCCAGTTAAAGACGCAAAGCAAGATGTTCTGTGCCTGCCCGGTGGAGTATGGAGCTCAACCCAATGCCAATACCTGCCCAACTTGCTTAGGTTTACCAGGTGCCCTACCCGTGCTTAACCGAGGAGCTATTGAATATACCGTGCTTGCCGGCATGATGCTGGGCTGTGAAACTCCGCCGGTTAGCAAGTGGGATAGGAAGAACTACTTCTATCCGGATATGCCTAAAAACTATCAGATTAGCCAGTTTGATCTGCCATTGTGCATGGGCGGGCATGTTCCTCTCTATG
>CALCSP010000435.1 GCA_937893785.1 uncultured Verrucomicrobiales bacterium | reverse complement strand
TGATCACACAGGGCGTTCATCTCGTTATCCATCCACCAAAAGCCTGCAGCCGTGAAGGGATAACGCTTGGCCACGTACTCGCAGCCATCCATCACCTTCGGGTCATTGAGGTATTCGGCCAATCGGCTGTAGTTGTAGCGCCCACTCGTCTGCAGGTATCCGGCACCTTTGTACTTCGGGCCGTC
The DNA here is from genome assembly GCA_937893785.1 of uncultured Verrucomicrobiales bacterium. Taxonomy (GTDB): domain Bacteria; phylum Verrucomicrobiota; class Verrucomicrobiia; order Verrucomicrobiales; family DEV007; genus CACIUL01. The sequence continues at coordinate 6,619 of CALCSP010000435.1, read as the reverse complement.
ACCGGCATTGACATTGCCTAAATCCTCGCGCCATTCCAGGTAGGCGCCGTCCGAAAGCTCCATTTTCCAGCGGCCTCCTCCCGATTCATGACTGATCTGAGCCATGAAATGATGCATCCGGCTCAGCGTATTTATATCAAATTTGTCCAAGCATTCATTCATTTCTTCAATCTCGTGAGCCGCCACGGTTCGGATAGGGCAGTTCCAGATCCCACAGAGTTGATACAGATCAATCATTTTTCAGAGGCGTAAAGGGCGAAAGATTGGGCGGTCAGAGTGCTGATCAACTCAGCCATCCTCTGACCGGTGCACTTAGTGCTCTCCGTGCGGAGGCATGCGATAAGCGTTAAGGAGACCAGGATCAGCTGCCAGCCGATCACGGATGCCAGTAACCAAAACGCGTATCTCTTCATCAGAGGTCTGGGATTCCTCCCACCTCTTGAGGAGCTCTACGAGTCGGTCTTGGGACGCCGCGATCTGGCGTCTTATCAAGTCCATACGTGTTCCTGTACCAAAGAACGTATTCGTCCGTTGCGCGATAGATAGTTCCCCCTTCCGTAGCCGTAGTTGTGTACGTCTCCATAGGGGGTCGCGCTGTTCCTCCGAAAACTGGGGGCTCGAGTCCGTAGCCAATGGACTTTTCGATGCAGTCATAAATAGATGTGAGTTTCGTGGGGTTCGGGGCGCCACCAGAACAATTGGGGGTCTGACTCTCTGAGACTCCTGCTGTAGTGGCCATTTGACAGCGTTCTCGAGCCCTTGCCAAAACGTCGTCGAGTCTTGAGCGGGTTGTATCGGCCCCGCTTATCAGTGCGGTCATTTATCACTCCAGGCCCACTCAGAAGGGTTCGGGGCGTAGACGCCTTCGCCGTTTTCGGCAAGGTGCCAGCCGTACAAGTTGACTAGGTCAAACACCAGTCTTTTTTCGTGCTGCGGGTTCGCACCGACGCGTTTTGGACGTTGCGTATCTTGCTTAAACACAGGTACGCGAGTTTTGAGACTCACGACCTTGGAACGGGTCGACATAAGGAGAGTTGCAAAAAACAGGGTTGGATCGCTGTCCAATCCCTGTCCAGACCCTATTCGCGTACCTGTGTCAGTCTCAGTGTTGTTTAGTTTTGGATATATCAGCATCTTTTATCACATTCATATCAATCGGGCTATGGAAGAGCATAAGAATGCTTTGTTTTTGTCATCGGCAATTCCCAGTCATACAGCCAATATTCACCTTGGGCGTCATCGAGGCCATCTCCCAATTCCAGTAACTGGAAAGCAGCGGCACCCGGTTGTGGGGCACTCCTAAAGTTTCCACTACAGACAACATTGCCCTTTAAATTCTTAGCTACCCAAGTGGAATCACGGTGAATTCTTCCATACTCTGGCCGATCGGCAAAACCGCTTGTATAAAACAGTGCTAAATCATCAAAAGGTAAGTCAGGAAGAGTGACTACGTTGAAATCTCCAATAGTAAAAGGACCGCCTACTTTTTCCCATAATGTCCCGCCGCTGCTATCAATCACCGCGACACTACCCTGACAATTTGGATGATCGTCACGGAAGTCATACATGCAGTACCAGCAAGCTTCACCGTCGGTGGGATAGATCCAATTGATATTAAGTTCCAAAGTACGTATCGACGGCGGATTGCCACTTATCGGTCGATCCGGCTGTGGTGTTCCATTAACTAATAGCCAGCCTTCTGACGTTTTAAACCAAGTCGCTTCAGCCTCAGACCAACCCCTAGGTGTCTTGTGAGATTGAATAAAAGTCATGGCGTCATCGGATCGAGTTGAATCCACCAATCGCCCTCTTTACCAGTTTCTGCAGAGGGTTTTGAGCCCGATAAATAAACAGCAGAAGCCTGTGAAACGCCTGGTGCCCCTTGTGGTCCAGGCGGTCCAGGCATGCCTTCAGCAACTAATTGGCCTTTGCTATTGACTTGGACCGGCAGGAGTTCGGCCGTATCCGTTGTTCCGTAAAGGGTAGCCATCAGGGTTTGGCGAAAGAGACTCGGATAAGTTCCAGACCAAGGTCATCGCGGGAATCACTAAAAGAAGAGGCAACACCACCGTCAGGAATAGGTTCCGGGGTCGGTGCAACTGCCTTTTTTCCAGATAGTGCTTCAAAGCGGAGGGTCCACACCGGAGGTGACGCAGCTCTGACCCAAGCAAGGTTGTACGCGCGTGGTTTGACGTAAAGCGACCCATTTAGAGACGTGGGGGTTCTGTCAAGACCAAGCGTAAATATTTCTGATTCGGGGTGGGAATAAATCTTGATAGTTCCCAATTCTCTTCCGACTGATGATTGCCACCAGCACAAGGCATAGGAAAAGTCCCATCCTCCGATGGGACTTTCTTGCTTTACGCGAAGCCAGATTGTGTCATGACCCTCTTCCAGATCAAAGTCAGCGACTTTTTTGATGTCGTCAGTAGGTCCGATTGAGATTGGTCCTAAGTCCTTCATCGGGAGGCTCAGTTGGCTCTGGAGTGGGGTCAGGGGTTGGCTCTGGTTCGCTCAGCTCTTTTTTACGATTGGCTCATAGGGGTTGCCAGTTTTGCCCCACATAAGAGTGTCCTGCTTGCACTTGTCCTGCATGAACAAATACAGGCCAGTTTGAGCGCCATCAAACGTGAATTGACGGGTTTCAACCTTGCCGGAAATAGTTGCCTGCAGCGTGATGCTGTAACCAGGCAAGCCACCCTTGCTCTTCTGAATGCCCCGAACATATTTCAGGGTTTTGGCTGAGATGTTGGCGGGAGCCGGATCACGCATAAAGCGCTCTCTTTTGTGGCCGCCAATATCAACCGACATCTCGACGTTATCGGATGTATCGGTTTCTAAGCCGGAGACGTCAGCGAACTGGTCAAAGTTGCCCCAAACGTCGTAAAGCTTTCCGCCCTTAACGCCATTGGATTCAGCGTCGGGAATTGTGTAAGTGATCATGGTTGTAGTCATGGAAGGACGTCGCTCGCATCAACTTTTTTGGTGTAGGGGCCATAGTCGGCGCCATGCTTAGAGAAAAACGAGAAGTTGTCGTAAATCTCGTCATCCCGATCAAGAATCCAAGCCACAAAGGTTTGGATGTCACCGCCTAAGCGGGCAGTGTATTGGCCAACAGGAGTAACGATCGTGATTGGATCGCCGCCAGCGCAAGGTGATGAGTTGACTTTGGGGTAGCGCTTAACCGTAAAAGTCTTTTCAGGGATGACTTTTTTGCTGCCACCGATCTTGTTGTACCGGTCGTGCTGCTTGCGCTTGGTGGTTACGTCCTTGCCTTCGGCCGGGATGATTTTGTCAATGTCCCAGGTCTGAGCAATGTTGCCGTAAGCGGCTTTGAGGTAACCCCCTTCCCAAGAGATTGATGCCTCCTTGCACCACCTCTCGTATTCAGGAGTCCCCGCTACTGGGGGAGTTGGACGAGCCATAAATTGAACTCCGGTGAAAGAAAATTCCGTTTTCCGCCCTCTTTTTATCTCCAACTATTGGTCCCTGACAACCTGCGAGCCCTGGGTCGCGGATCAGTACTCAATTCCTTCTGGTGGCCCACTTGGCCCTTCCCGCATAGTGATCCACGGACGGTTCACTGAACCATCAACACCAAATGTTGCTTCGATTCCGTATCGGCTTGATTTGGCTTCGTCAATTTGCCATTCGGCTTCTTCTTCCTTTTCCAGCCATCCCCCGTGGGTCAAGGCGTGCATGATGACCCGCCGTCCTTCTTTTTCATCCTTGGCCCATACCTGACACTGACCCCAGGGGCCGTTGGCTTTAACGATATAGACGCCAGATTCCCATGTGAAATCTTTCCAGTGTGCCGTTACCTGTTCCAGTGATTTGTTGGCCTTTAAGCGGAACCTAAATAGTTTTCTGAGCCTATCTCCACTCACAGGCGAGGGTTCAAAACTTCTCCAGCGAGTTGTTACCAGCTGTCCTTCTGGCTTAGGCGTATCGACTTTTGCATCACAAGTTGGTGTTTTCCACTCGAGGTGTTGCTGCAGCAATTGATTCATTGCTTTAAAGCCTTCATAGATACCGTCCAACTTGTCCATTTCTTCTACTTCAATCACTTTTTCGGGCTGATTGCCTTCTTCATCTGTTTCCTCACATACTCCAGTCAACTTGTATTCTTGCGCAGGCATTTTTTCTCCTAGCAACTGATCAAGCAATAAGGCCAAGCCCTCGAGGCCAAGCAAGATGTCGTCCCACTTGATACCCCCAGTGTCTTTAAGTGATGCTTCCATTTTCGACTCGAGGCGCCCAAGCTCATTGGCGAAATCTGCCGGGTTAGGCGTTTTGGCTGGCAGCAACCGATCTCCAACTTTGATCGAGCTAGCTGGTGTGGTGGCGGGTTTTATCGTTGGTGGATTTTTAACGATTGGCCCTTTTGGCGTCACTTCTTTAGCGTCATCACTTTCACCTTCTTTAGGTTTCGGAGCGATCTGAGGAAGAATCGGCGGCGGAATAGCAGGAACGTCTTTTGGCTTGTCTTTTTCGGGTACTGGCGTGGGGCCCGGCACCGGTCTGGGAGCTACAACCGGCGGAGCAATTTTGGGAAAGTCCGGCTTAAGCATTTCCGGCTCAGTTTCCGTTTCAAGTGTTGTATTGATTTCATCGGTTGCTGTATTCAACGTAATAACAGGCACAAGCTTTGTGGCCGTCCTCATGCTTCTTCTGAATGACGCCGGAACGGCCATCAATTGCGCTGGTGCAATTTGTTCTACTTCTGTTATTGGCGGTGTTTCGGGCAATGGCAATACGCGCGGAACTTCTGGGATTTCGGTCAACAACTCAATAGGCACTCCATTTACCTTTACTTGTAGACCTAAAAACGCTGTTTCATATGTTCCTATACGTTTAAAGTCATCGTATTCATCTCCGCTTGTGTCTTTTTCTGGTATGTAAACAGTTTCTTTGCCAAATTTGTCGGTGTGAATTAGCTCAAAACGGTTGGTGGTTAGATTTTTAGGATGGCCAACCGGCGTTGGTGAACAAGACACAGTGCAGCCCACACACTGAGTTGTTGCAACTTGGTCCTTATTAAAGACTTTTAGAACGCCCTCGCCAACAGTGAAATTTCTAGTGAAGCGAAATTCGCTTGATTCGTACGGGTCAGGGTCGACGCATTCGCAAGCCGAACAGCTAACACCGGCAGATTGAAACGAGCTTAAAACGGTGTATTCCACTTCCACAAAGTAACTTCCAGGAGTTGATATATCCAAATACCCCCAGTTTCGGAGCCTTACGGGTGACACGTCCGGGAATAATCCATCCCAGAGTGTTCTGGGGCTGATGGGATTTAGCCCACCCCAGTCCCAGTCGCTATTGATTTCATTTGGATCAAAACTGAACGGAAACCCCATAGGCCACTGCGGCATGGGGAACAAGGGGTTGAATCCTGTGTTTACTGTTGTTGCTTGGCGAATAAGGTCATTAATGATTTCAGCGTCGGTTAAACGTCTTGTTTTTGGAAGTGTCTGGCCGGGTAGCGGAGCTGGTGGCCGGAAATCGTAGACGGTTGACGGTGTTCTTCCTTCTGGTGCTGTTGGCGCTCCTGCCCTCGGATCAAAAACCGGACCCATTGAGGGAGTTGGAAACGGCAAGATGCCTGTTTCAGGCAACTCAAGAGGGTTAGGAAGTTTCGGGAGATCGATTTCCGGTATCGGAAAACCAAGGTTCCGCCAATGAACGTCACGAGCATCCTGCATTGCCTTCAAAAGGGCAGTGGCGCCAATGGCGCCTGCCGCCACTTTTAGGCCGGTCGACAAGCCAGTGGCGATAGCGCCACCAGCCACAGGCAGGAACGGAGCAAGAACAACAGCCATGAGTCAAAAAAAAAGCCGCCCTTTCGGACGGCGTGGGCAACACTCCCCTAGTTGCTTAGCAGGTTTTCGTGTGGCGAGGCTCCCGAGATGTCCTGCGTAGCCATCCAAGTTTTAGCCGATCCGCTGTTTAGTTCGTCCGTATCGACCGGCAGGTAGGCGGTGACGATGAATCTATTCCTGTTATCGGCTGTTATTGCCACCTGCACCTGCGCAATTGGTGTTGAGGTCGCTCCTGTGATCACATTGACCTCTTCACCGTTAGAGATGCTCTGACAGCACTGTGCGGCCCAGCAAAGGAGCCGCTCATATGTGTTGATTGCAGATGGGATTGTTGCCAAGTCCAACGCGGCCATGAATTTGGTTCGGGTAATAACCCGAACAATATCTCCATCCTGAACTATATCCAATGGATATAGAACGAAAAGCATATTTAAGGGGCGCTGACCCTACAGGGGTAGGGAAAGACTGCGCTCATGCCGACGCCCCTCCGCCTGGGGGGGCTGCGTGTCGCGCCTGCGCAGTCTATACCCCCCTGTCAAGGGGCTATGGGCTGAGAATCTGCTCCTGACAGCGGCGGAAATACATCTTCCGGTCGTCGATCCCGTTCAGCCCCCCATTGACTCGACGAGTCACCGTTTCGACCGATGGAAGTTGATCGCACAGGGCGTTCATCTCGTTATCCATCCACCAAAACCCTGCGGCCGTGAAGGGATAACGCTTGGCCACATACTCGCAGCCATCCATCACCTTGGGGTCATTGAGGTATTTGGCCAGCCGGCCGTAGTTGTAACGCCCGG
>CALCSP010000434.1 GCA_937893785.1 uncultured Verrucomicrobiales bacterium | reverse complement strand
GGGTGACGTAGACGTAGTAGGCGCTGAGCATGAGTTCGTCCCTTCCCTTGAACCAAGTGTGCAAGGCAGTGGGACCTTTCTTCAGATTCATGGTGAAGGTGACACCCTTGTCCTTCGGAGTGACCCGTTTGGTCAGCCCTTCGAACTGGTAGGATTTTTTTTCGGAAATTTTCAAATGGTTGTGACCGCTCATAAAGAGCATGGCTTGGTTAATGGGCAAGGCCGTGCCGCTCCCATCGGGCAAAGTCCCGCTGACTGTTCCATCGGCTTCCTTGGGCCAGCGCCTCAGTTCGATCTCGTACTCCCCTGCCCTCGCCACGTCGATCAACCAGTAACCGTTCTTCAATACGCCACGACGGATTTGCCCCTGCTGGTCGACGAAAACGTCAAGCCACTCGGTAGCAGATAATTTGGTGGGATTCTCGTATTTTGTTCCGACGATAATACGTTGTTCTTCATTCGCTAAATGTTTTACGTTTTCCCACCAGGAAAAGAGATGCTTGCGCATTTTTGCCACTACCTCCGGGTGCTTGTCGATCACGTTCAGTTGCTGCATCGGATCAGAGGCAAGGTCGTAGAGTTCACGATTTTCCAGTAGACGCCACCGCTTCCATAAAACCAACGCCTGATCGGCTCGCATCTGCGTCTGAGAATGTGGGGATGGGTAATTGGAGAACCCCGGCATACGGCTGTAATTAACGATCAGGATTCTGTCCTCAGGCACTGTTTTTTCTCCCTTTAGAAATGGCACCAGACTTATACCGTCAATTCTGGGAGTCTTTTTAGGCGAGATTGAGCAGAGTTCCATCAGGGTGGGAAGGATATCCTGAACTTGGGTCAATCCACCGATGTCACGTGGCTTCCCAAGACCGCCTTTGGGCCAACGGATAAAACAGGGCACACGATGTCCGCCCTCCCAAATCTCTGTTTTCTTACCTCGCATTCCTGCATTGAAATACTGGGGACCCAAGAGGCTGCCATTGTCCGTCTTGAAAATCAAAATAGTGTCTTCCGCCAAACTCTGATCTTCCAAGAATTTCATCAACTTACCCATATTCCAGTCGATGTTTCGGATCATTCCCAGATAAAGACTCAGTCGATTTTTCAGACCTTTGTTCAAGTGATTGAACTTGGGCTGTGCCAGCACATCGGCAATCGCTTTGCGGTCCTCTTCCTTGGGCCAGAAGGGGCCATGTGGAGTATTGGTCGCGAGATAGCACAGAAAAGGTTTTTTCTGCTTGGCCGATTCGGCCATGAAGCGTTTTGCCTCATCAAAGAAAACATCGGCGCAATAGCCCTTGAATTGTGTTTCCTTCCCGTTGTGCATGTAGACGTCGTCAAAGTAATCGTTCCCCCAATAGGCCGGGACAGAGGGTATGGAAGAGGACGGATACCAGACACTTTCTTGGAAACCTCGATCCTGCGGGCGGTAGGGATAATTTGCCCCAAGGTGCCATTTTCCGAAGACACCTGTAGCATATCCTGCATTTGCAAAATAATTGGCGATGGTGGGATTTTCAGGGCGCAGCAAGGCACGGCCACTGCTCACGTTAACTGCGCCGTTACGGGCGGCATCCATTCCGGTAAGGAGTTGTCCACGCGTCGGGGTACACATTGGGCTAACATGGTAATCTGAGAGCCTTACGCTTTGCCCGTGAAGGCGATCTAGATGAGGGGTTTGCAGGACAGGGTTTCCGTGAACGGAGAGCTCAGGATAACCCTGGTCGTCCGTCATGATGATCAGAACGTTGGGACGAGCCCATAGCCCGGATGTCAATAATAAGAGCAGAATGAAGTGCTTCATGCAGATCATGGTTTCGGATCAACTTGCCAATTTTTATTGCGGCGTAACCCGTAATAGGGATAGAAATCCCAAGGTGCATCAATTCCTAGCGCCCGAGGATCCTTGGTCCGTTCCAAGTGCTGCCTGAGCTGTAAATTGAGTTTTTTCTGAATTGTGGCGTATTTAGGTTTGCCGGCGAGATTGACGATCTGTTCGGGGTCCGTGGCGAGGTCGTAGAGCTCCTCGGCGGGGCGCTTAGCAAAGGCCAAGTTGTAGAATTTCTTGAAACCAGGTTTATCCTTATTGTCCATCATTAGGGATTTGGTTGGTGAAGAATCGACTTCACCGAATGGAATGTCACGTGCGCAAAATTGGCGGTCCGGGTTACCTGCCGGCCAGCGTTCAGGATGGTGGTTGAGAATCAAGAGGTAGTCCTTAGTTCGGATAGCCCGACAGGGATAGCCCTTCCCTCCCTTGCGGCAACCATCATGGCGTTCCATGGCAATATAGGCTGCATGGCGAGCCGTTTCAGGCTTGTTATCTATTACGTCCCGCAAACTGGATGCGCTCATCATGTCGGGAACCTTCAAACCTGCCGCCTCTAAGAAAGTTGGAGCAAGGGCGCTCAGGTTTACAGGTCGGGCAAAAATGCGGCCAGGATCTTGGATGCCCATAGGCCAACGAATAGCCAAGGGAACCCGCGAACCCTGGTCGTGGAGACTTGCCTTGGCCCGTGGAAAGGGCATGCCATGGTCACTGGTAACCACCACGATCGTGTTGTCTAGCTGGCCTAATTTTTCGAGGGACGTCAAGGCACGTGCGACCATCTGGTCGAAATGCTCGATCTCGACGTAGTAGTCCAGAATATCATTTCTTACTACTGGATGGTCAGGGAAAATCGGGGGTACGATAACCTTCGCCGGGTCCTTGCCCGTTCGCTTGCCGGCACCGAGATCGAATCCCCGGTGAGGTTCACTTGTGCCCAGCCAGAAGCAAAAAGGCTGGTCCTTTCCAACTTCTGCAAGAAAGTCATCGAAATTTGCTGCGTAGTCGGTATTCCTCATGGCCTTGAAGGGTGGCTTCAATCGGCGTTTCTGGAATTCTTTGCCGGCAGGGTTGGTGTTACGACCTCCCGCAGCCAATCGCCCAGGGCTCCAGCCTTTGCCGGTAAAGCCAACCGCATAACCTGCCTTTTGAAGTATTTCAGTATAGGTTACAAATTTGTTTGGCAGAGTGCTGTGGATGTTGCCAGCTTCTTCTAGGCGCCAAATCGCTTGGCCTGTTAGGATGGCGCTCCGGGAAGGTCCGCAGGTTGGTGCGTCACAAAAGGCAAGAGTGAAACGAATTCCTTCACGCGCCACGCGGTCAAAGGCCGGTGTTTGCACCACTTTATCCCCATTGGCACTGGTGTGGTTGTAACTCTGGTCATCAGAGATACAAAAAAGAATATTGGGTGGTTTGGCGTTACTTTTTAGATCGAAAATGACGGCCGCTAACAGTATATGGAAGGCGAGAATCTTGTGAGTCACTCCTTCAATTTTGGCTGAGCTCCACCGGATTGCAAGGCATCAAGAGCTGCCTTATGAGCTTTGTATTCCGGCCATGTAAGCGTGCCGTCCTTGTTTGCATCTGCCTGCGGGTGCCGCTTGAAGTATTTGTTTTTCCATGCTTCAGCATCACTTTTGGAAGGAGCTTTTTTTGTTGCGACAACCTTTGGTTTAAATGCCGGTTGAGGGGGGATACTGCTTTCTGGACCTGGCACTCGTTTGAGCAATTGTTGTCGCATTGAGATCAAGGTTGTCGAGTAGGATGGATTTTCGGCCAGATTGTTCCACTCATGTGGATCCTCGCTGGTAGCATAAAGCTCTTCCTTGCCGTTTTCATAGCGGATGTAGCGCCAATGGTCGGCGCGCAGTGAGTAGCTCTCCTGTGATGGATTATATTTCATGCGCCATTTATAGAGGGCGGTTAAAGCTGAATCGGGTCCTGACCATTTTCCCTCCGCCGGCTTTTCCAGCAACGGTTTCAAGCTGTGTCCGTCGAGGGGGTGTCCTTTGTCATTTTTCCTTGTGTTCTTATCCAGGCTGCATAGTTCAATGAGTGTCGGGTAGATGTCGATCAGGGAAACCGGACGGGTAACGACACCCGAAGGTTTACCAATGCCCGGTGCACGAAGAATCAAAGGGACTCGGGTGCTTTCCTGCCACAATGAGTTTTTGTAGAGGTAATCCTTTTCTCCCATGCCCCAGCCGTGATCACTAGTCAGGATAATGATTGTATTTTCCTTGAGGGGTGAGTTGTCAATGACATCAAGGAGCCTGCCGATCTGTTCATCTACTGCGGCAATGCTGGCCAGATAGGCTTGAATGAAGTGGCGCAGGGCAGACTCTTTGTCGTCATAAGATTCAACCAGTAAACGGAACAGGCGACTGCCCATGTCCTCGGTACGTGATGCAGTGGGTTCGGAGCCGCCGGGAATAGCACGTACTGACTTGGCGTGTGTATCCAGCACATCCCCAATGCGGATATCGGGTAGCTCAATATTTTGCAGAGGAAACATATCAAAGAACTTTTTTGGCACAATTAGGGGTGTATGCGGGCGAATGAATCCGACTCCCATGAAGAAGGGCTTGCCTCCATTTTGTTTTGTGAGGGCTTTCAATTGATCTACGGCCCATTGGCCGTTGAGCTCGTCAGCCGTCAGGTCGCGGTCAGTTTGCGAGCGAATCTTCAATTCGCGTTGCCTACTCCAGCCTCCGGTTTGCCATGCAAGGGGCTTGCCTCCGGGCGACTTTATTCCCGTAAGACTTACAAGTGGACCAAAAGAACCATCTACCGCCCCAATTTCCCGGTATGGAGCAGGGACTGCGGGATGGGCTATTTTCTCCTTACCGTCATAAACAAAGGGGCCGTAATCCGAAGGGTTGCCGAACACATCCCATTCATTGCGTACCATTTGGTGCATCAGTTTTCCAGCACCCAGTGTCTGGTAACCATTTGCCCGGAAATGATCCATAATAGTTCGCGAGTTTTTTAAGATTTCATAGCCGTCCCATTTGGTGAAACCGAAGCAACCGGAGTTATGGGGATAAATGCCGGAGAAGAGGCTCGCGCGCGAGGGGCCACAAATCGGGATGTTGCAATGCGCTTGGGTGAAGGAAACACCGCTACGGGCCAGCCGCGCCATATGGGGTGTTTTTGCCTGGGGATGACCGCCAAATCCCTGAATATAGTCATTCAGGTCATCGCATATGATGAATAGGACATTGGGGCGCTCCATGGCATGCCCTGGTAGACCCACGCCAAGTATAAGGATGAGAAGGAGGCGGAGACTGATACAGTTCATTATCGATTTCTATTCGGGGGGCTTTTCAAACAAATAGTGGGAAACAATCCATTCATTCCCGTCGCGGTAACCCCATAATTCAGCGCATGCCATAAAGAAAATACGCCAATAATTCCACCACTGCTTGGCGGAGTTTTGGCCGTAGGTTTGTTCAAAGACAGGCATAATTTCATCTCGGTGTG
>CALCSP010000433.1 GCA_937893785.1 uncultured Verrucomicrobiales bacterium | reverse complement strand
CCGTAAAGGCCAGCCAACCGGCATTGCAATGCGTAAGGATATTTACAGCGCCACCCTCTGGCTTTGCGGACGCAATTTCTTCAATCAGGGGTAACCCGTGCCTACCAATACTAAAACACCAACTGCTGTCCTCATCAGCAATTCTCTCTGCCTCATGCAAAGTAAGTTCTGCCCAATGTTCAGTGGGTTTCCCTTCTATTGCTTTCAATTGCCGCTTCACAGCCCACGCAAGATTACTGGCTGTTGGCCTTGTGCAAAGAAGCCTGGTACATAACGAGTCTAATTTCTTCCGGCTCCCTTCACACTCCTTAGCAGCCAACCAAACACCGTAAGCCGCCGTCGCCCCGATACACCCGGCACCACGCACGTGCATATCCATGATGGCAACCGCAACATCTTCAACAGAGCCAAGCTCTTCAATTATCAAAGCAAAAGGTAACCTACGTTGATCAATAATCTTTAAATTCACATGCCCCTCTGCCGACTCAGTCCAGACAGTGCGGTAGGATTTTCCATCAATTTTCACATAACAATGACAACGTGAACACCATGCCGCTTGCAAGGTTTTTCCCAAATTAGATCTTAAACAGTTAACAGCTAAGCATCTAGAGCCAATAGCATGGAGAGCAATCAGAACAACTGAAAGTGCGATCGGGTTTGCAATACTCCGGCAATCCCTACATGTTTCTAAAAAAAACGTCTTTCCGCTGTGATTGCAGCTGCGCAATGCCTGGAAAATCATCCATTCAAGGAGCAATAGATCACCCAAGCAACCACTCGAGCAAAGCCCGAGTGCCTTCGGTCGATCCTGCAATATCCTCTACAAAAACATCGCTGTTGACCGCATCTTTTGGTGAAGGGCATCTCTCAGCAGCCAAAGGGATCGCCACTGCTCTACACCGTAAAGGCATCAATTCCTCAAGACCTCTTGATCTCCTGAAGGAGGCAAAACCAGACACCGTTCACCTACTCAATGCAGCCTATCGCATGGTGATCACCAGATGGCCAGGACTATGGCGAAAACTCTACCATCTGGCCGACACCATACCCATAGGAGATTCTCCCATTGATTTTACCCAAGCCGTTACCCGCAAACTGGCAAAACACCTCAATGATTACAATCCAGACATTGTTGTTAGCACCTACCCTCTATATGGTCACCTCATCGAACAACTTCTCGGCAATAGCCCTTTGCCCTTTGCCCTGCTGACAGTGGTCACCGACTCGACAACAATCAACAGTGCTTGGTTAAGTAACACAGAAGGACACTATGCGGTAACCGACAAGGATTCCGCCGACTTTTTCCTATCCAACGGCATCCCCGAGGCCAGAGTTCATATTACCGGATTTCCTGTGAACCCCAACCTTGATGGACCGAAAAATTCGGCAGGTAATCCCCCCCCTAAAGGACCTCTGAAAATCCTGTATACCCCGAGCACCCCCAACCGCTTGGTCCGCCGCACTCTCGAGACGATCGGCAGCATCCAGAATCAACCATCTCTTCGACTCGAACTGACCGTAGTCTTGGGGCGTCATGAACGACGTCTCAGGCAAACTGTTGAAGATTATTCCCCGGCAAACACCCGCATCATCGGTTGGACAAACAATATGCCAGACCTATTATCTTCAAACCACCTACTTATTGGTAAGGCCGGTGGTGCATCTGTCCATGAAGCACTGGCAGCAGCCTGCCCAATGCTCATTGATTATGTAGTGCCCGGCCAAGAAGAAGGAAATGCGCTTAAGCTACTCAGGCTCAAGTGCGGCATGATGGCCGAAACCCCAGAGGAAATTGCCTCTGCGATTAAGAGCCTCCTGGAAAAGGATGCAACCCGCCTTCAGGCTATGCAAAAAGCTGCCAGAAAACACGCTCAACGGGATGGCGCAGAAAAGGTTGCTGATCTTACTGAAAAGCTAGCCATACAGAAGTGATGAAAATTCAATTCCTACTGAGAGCTTCATTCCCTTCCTGCCTTCCACTTATTGATGCCTGACACCAAGTCATTTCTTTTCGATATCGGCAATGTTATTTGCACGTTTGATTTCTCCCTTGTACTCACACGACTGCAGGCACAGAGTCTTCAGGTCAGTGCTGATCCGCCACATTCTATCGATTCGATTAAGGACAGCTATGAAACAGGTCTGCTCTCAGAGGATGAGTTTATAGCGGCCATAAGCCGTATTACCGGCTTTACCGGAAATCGAAAAGAATTCACCCGAATCTGGTGTGATATTTTCACTGAAAACAGGCAGATGACTAATCTCATCATGAAGCTCCAAGCACAGGGGCACAATCTTTACTTGTTATCCAATACCAATCATCTGCACCTTGAACACCTTAAAAGAAATTTTTCGGCCTTCACACATTTCTCGGGTGGAATTTTTTCTCATATGGTTGGCGTAATGAAGCCCCAATCTGAGATCTACCAAATGGCACTGGATCACTTTTCATTGAAAGCTGAAGAAACCATTTATGTGGATGACCTTGAGGAAAACATTGATGCCGGTAAACGTTTGAACCTGCTATCTCATCAATACTCCATTGAAAATCACCACTTATTTACCCAATGGCTTTCAGGTATTGGAATCAACTTGGGGTGAAGAAATAAACTCACCTGCTTAAGTCATTCTGGAAGAGCAACTTGAACCCCTGATTTTGCAGCGTAAATGAAGCAAAGTCAGGATCATCAACACTAATAGCAAGGATCGGATAATCCCCCGGGCGCACCAGCAATGGATAACTGATGTGGATATTGTTCTCAGAACTCGACAAGGCTTCCAGGCAACCGGCAAGGGAGCCCGCCCCCTTATCCAATTGAACAACCACAATCTTATTGTCGGTAAACGAAATACCACGCTCCATGAAGATGGTGTCCACGGTATCCGGGTCGGTGAGGACAAGCCTTAAAATCGTAACATCAAAGGAATCCTGAACACTGAAACCAAGCACATGCACCCCCGCATCATTGATCAGCTTAATCATAGAATGAAGGGAACCAATGCGGTTTTCCAGCATCACCGAAAGCTGCCTTACAGCTTCCCCCGTAATTTCCGGTGGACTCTCATTTCCAATGAACTCTTCGGCCATATTTTTGCGAAGCTACAAAAGAACAACTATATCCGTTCTGCTTGAAAAAACAAGTCGCCACCTACTGTCAAAGAGGCACGCTTCCCTTAATCAACCTTGATCCAGTTCTCCATCACTAGATTCTTGATGTGAACCTGCCGATCACCTCCCTTTCCATCTTCGGGAAACTGCAACTGAAGAATACAGGGAAACTCCCATTCATCTTCAAGCATCTCACGTAATCTCAAAGCTGTCTCACTACCTGCCGGAGCATATCCGTAAAGTTCTTCATCCGAATCCCTTCCAATAATCCGCACACAAACCCATTCAGCCTCTCCCGGAAAGGCAAACCCCGGGTTATGGTCCAGTGTCGCAAGCACACGCATCGGCCAAGCCTGATCGGGACGTTTCTTGTAGAATTCATCCCAGTCAAAAGGGTTGTAGCAAACATAAGTTTCCCAGTCCACCACGAAGCCCTGCTCGGTATCCTGCAGAACCACGGTACTTGCACCTCTTCCCTCAAGGACGATATCCGCAATCAGGAAAACCTTCAGATTGATCATGATTTCCTGAAACCGGGAAATTTCCATGAGCCCGGGCATCGCAAACGCAAAACGCGAGTAATAATCCTCAATGAATGGCTGCACTCGCTGAGGTTCACGAATACAACCAAGCATTTCGGAAGGAGACTTTGAACCGAAAAATTTCGCCAGTGTATCACGTGCCCGAAAATTCCTCTGCTGATCACTTTCTCCTCCCTGTGCCCGTAGCAAATCGACACTCGGCTTCTCAGCAATAGCTGTAGTGGTAGCAGTAGCATCGTTTGCCGGATCACTAGGACTGCCGCGAACTTTGTTTTCTGTGAGTGTTGAAGAAACGGGAGGACTTGGATCATCCTTTCCTGAAAAGACAATCCAAATCACAGTGAACAGGAGGCACACGGTGAGAACAACGGCAATCAAAGCCTTGTTCCGGGATAGTCCTGCCAGCCCCCCATGTTCGACAAAAGCCTCTCGGACAGAGGCGACAGCCCGCAAAAGCGCCTTTTTTCCGTTTCTGGAAATCCTATTTCGAGAATCCTTTGTGAGACCAATTCCCTCCAACCCGGGTCTTCGGCCAATTCTTCCCGGAGAACGCGAATCACTCGTTAAAGGTAACGATTCCTGGACAGGATCAATCTTACTTGAAGTTGCGGGGGCACGAACAGGAGCAAGTTTTTCAGGTGCAAGAGTTTCGTCATTTTTTTGTACCGCCCCCCCCTTCTTCTCAGGCTTGGCTACCCCCTCTCCCTGGGCAACCCCAATCTGATCAGCCTTGTTTTTTTTAGCCTTTCTCTTCAATACCACATAGTCTTCGGCAGAATCATTGGCAGGCACTTCCTGCTTAACCTGTTTTTCTTCTGAAGGTGAAGGAATGACGTCATCCCCTATATCAAGTTCGAACTCAAACTCGACGGGATTACTTCGTGAAGAAGACTTGGGCATCTTAAGAGACTTAATCCATCACCCGCCTCTATCCTGAAAGCAGAATAAGTTAGGTGGACTTCACCCTAAAAAGGCGTAACCCAACTCGCAAGGTTTAATTATACTGAGCACCATGGACTTCCGGGACTCAATGAGCAGAGCATGAAAATCCTGTTTTTCGAGATCGACCGCGGCAGATTTTCCCCTTATCATTGAACTCACTAGATAAACTGACCCATGAAAACCAGAATTCTTTCCCTTCT
>CALCSP010000432.1 GCA_937893785.1 uncultured Verrucomicrobiales bacterium | reverse complement strand
TTCAGGAAGACGCGGCACCTGAAAGAGCCCGCGATTGTTTTTCCAGTTATACAATCGCCGTAGATTATACAATATACCAGATTGCGAAACCCTTAAACCAAGCTGTCGCGCAGCAATATTCTCCAGCGTGTGAGCTTCATCAATAATTAGGAAATCATCAGAAAAAACAAAGCCTTCTCCTGCCACTTCAGACTCATCCATCGCATCCATCAGAGTGAAGAGCAATGTATGGTTAAGCACCACTACGTCAGCTTCTGCCACATCCCTCCTCACCTGCTGATAAAAACACCCGCTGTCATGACCACAGTTTTTTGGAGTGCATACATGCCTTTCGCTACAAACTTGATCCCAAACATGGGTACTGGGTTCAAAGTCGAGGTCACTAAGGCTACCATCGGTGGTCTGTTCAGCCCACTCGTCAATCAAATCAAGCTCATCTATATCCGCAGACTCAAACAGATCATCCGAATCCGCCATTACTCTACGCAACCTAGTCGGGCACAAATAATTCGCCCTCCCCTTCATCAGTACAGCGCTAAAGCCGACCTCCATAAGCTTGGCAAGCAATGGTAGATCCTTGTCGATCAATTGCTCTTGCAGGTTAATGGTATGCGTTGAAATCACAGCCTTTCGTTTTTGCTGCAATGCAAAGGCAACCGCTGGAGCCAAGTAGGCAAGGGACTTACCCACGCCGGTTCCCGCTTCCACAACCAGAGGGTTTGACTGAATCAAAGCCCCTGCAACAGCCACCGCCATTTCCTGTTGTTGCGGACGGTATTCAAAGTCTTTTGAGACGGACAAGGCTCCCTCATTACTGAAGAAGCCGTGCATACGCCCAATCAGTTCATCATCGAATTTATCACCATTAGAACTCATTACTCTGCGCCCTCACACCATACCGGCAGAACAATAATTAATGATTCAGCAACAATGCACCAACCATCCTCCACTCGCTTTAGCCATAAGCATCGAACCCCATTCATGTTAGACTGATACGCACACAATTTATTTCAGAGATCTTTTTTCACGGACAAACGGTCTTCTTGATAATCGTATCAAACATTGTCACACATAGAAAAGCGGACATTGAACCTTGTTCTCTTTTATCCACTGTGAAGTGATGTCAATCATGATAGACCGGTTTCGGTCAGATCAGCTAAATCTATTCCCCGCCGCTGAGCACAAGCCTTAACGGTATTACTCATCAGCATAGCAATCGTCATTGGACCTACTCCACCGGGAACTGGAGTAATCGCCCTGCATCGAGATGCCACCTCATCAAAATTCACGTCACCAACCAACCGGTATCCCTTCTTCGCACCTTTGTCTTCAACACGGTTAATACCAACATCAATCACAACAGCACCTTCCTTGACATGATCCTTCCCAATAAACTCAGGAATGCCTACCGCAGCGACAAGAATATCCGCATCAAGACATACACCAGGAAGGTCGTCAGTCCTCGAATGAGCCACCGTTACTGTGGCGTCACCAAGATCACCCCTCGCCATTAATAGCATTGCTAGGGGCTTGCCAACAATCATACTACGCCCGACAACAACCACTCGCCTGCCCCTCGTTTCAATCCCATAGTGACCAAGTAGACGTTGGCATCCCAGAGGCGTACAGGGCACAAATCCACCAGGTTCCTCAAGAGCAAGTTTGGCAACATTCACCGGATGAAACCCGTCCACATCCTTTGACGGATCAATAGCCAGAATAATGGCCCGCTCGTCGATGTGAGCGGGCGGAGGTGACTGAACAAGTATGCCATCAACATCCTCATCTTGATTTAACGACGCAATAATCCCTAATAACTCATCTTGGGTCGTCTCCGCGGATAGCTCCATCTTAACCGAATGGATCCCCAATTCATGGCAGGTGCGCTCCTTGCTCCTCACGTAAGCTCGAGAAGCAGGGTCATCACCAACCAAAACCACTGCCAATCCGGGGCTACACCCCCTGTTAGAGAGAAATTCAATCTGCGCCCTGCAATCCTCAAGAACACTGGAAGATACGGCCTTTCCGTCTATTAACTGCATGATTCAAGATGCTAAGACACGATGCCCCGGTCAATCAAGTCCCGGATTTGAGAAGCTCCTCCAAAGCAATCCTTTTCACTTCAACATCCTCTCTGTCAGTAAGCCCCTCAAAACTCTGTAATGGCTCAAGGACTACATGAACACGCGAAAAAGGTAAAGGGATACGAAACCTATCCCATGTTTTCAGCGAAATTGACTTCCTATAAATAACCCGCATAGGCAACACTGGAACCTTTGTCCACTCAGATAGCTTCAGCAATCCCGACTCGAGCGTATACACTGGCCCACGTGGTCCATCAGGAGTGATAACCATATCCTTTCCCACACCCTCACGCAGAAAAGAGACCATCTCACGCAATGCCGCTACCGGCCGTTTGTTACTTGAACCCCGTATCGCACCAACATTGAAGTTTGACATCACAGCAGCAAGCAAGTCCCCATCACGACTTGGACTGGTCAACACCGAAGCACGCCTTTTCTTAAGTTTTCGGGTATAAAACAAAACTCCGCCAAATATCTGATTATGCCATAAGGCAAGGATCAATGAACCCTTAGCCGAACCGTCCATGACACCCGCACGATCATTAATATCCCAGCGCAATGTCCAACCCACAGCACGTATCATCATGGCTATAAGCCACCCATAAACTTTTATCTTCACTTCTTAGATACGGCCAACCGAGTGCAGTTCACGCGACATACCAGTGTGCTTTTCAAGTAACTCACGGTATATGTCGACATTTACAGGGTTGGGCTCGCAACGACTTTCGTCATCAAGGGCAACGAGCCTATTACATAAGTCCATATACCCCTCCGAGCCATCACCCCTACAATAAGCGGCCTG
>CALCSP010000431.1 GCA_937893785.1 uncultured Verrucomicrobiales bacterium | reverse complement strand
GTAAAGAAGAAAAAGAAAGAGTAGCTTTTTCACCGGGAATTTTTATAGGATTGGTCCCCATGAAAGTAGGAATTATTGGATATGGATGGGTTGCCGGAGCTCATATTCAGGCATTGAATGCCATTGATGGAGTCGAGGTTGTGGCTGTATGCTCCTCACGCCCTCAGGATGAGGTCGAGTTGTCGGCAAAGTATGGCAGTAAGATTACCAGCTATACGGACCTTAATGCAATGCTCGCTAATGAGGATGTTTCCACGGTTTCCATATGCAGCTACCCAAGCATGCACAAGGATCATGCGATCGCAGCTGCCACGGCGGGCAAGCACCTGATTATTGAGAAACCTTTGGCCTTATCGATTGAGGACAGTGCGCTTATACGGGATGCAGTGCGTGCTTCCGGTGTGCATTGTTGTGTGTGTTTTGAGTGTCGGTATTCCAGCCAATTTCTTGCTACCAAGTCGGTCATTGATCAGGGGTTACTCGGGGAGGTGCATTATGGTGAAGTCGACTATTATCACGGGATTGGTCCTTGGTATGGGCAGTTTCGCTGGAATACAGGTCGGGAAAATGGCGGTAGTAGCCTGTTGTCGGCAGGCTGCCATGCGTTGGATGCATTATTGCTTTGTATGGGTGGGCAGGTAGAGGAGGTAACCTCCTATGCGACCGTTTCCAAGAATGAGATTTTTGCTGCTTATGAATACCCGACAACGACAACGAGTATTCTAAAGTTTTCCGATGGTCGTGTTGGCAAGGCCACTTCATGCATTGACTGTCTGCAACCTTATTACTTTCATACGCACCTGATAGGCAGTGAAGGTAGTCTACTTGATGATAAGTTTCATTCTCAGAAGCTGTCTACGAACAAGGATGCCTGGAGTGGATTATCCATGAAAATGCTGGATTCAGGCGATGTAAGTGATCACCCCTACCAGACCCAGTTTGAGGTATTCTTTGCTTCAATTGAGAAAGGTGAGGAGATGCCGCTAACCTCGCTTGAGGAGGCATACCAGTCCTTCGAGGTGGTTTTTGCCGCCGACCGTTCCGTTGAGGAGGGAAGACCCGTTAAGTTGTCAGAGATTCAAGGTGGCTAAGAGTGTCATTGCCATTGTCGCTCATCCTGACGACATCGAATTTTTATTTGCTGGAACCATGTTACAGCTTGCCGCTGCAGGTTATCAGCTGCACTACATGGCCCTAGCCAGTGGAAATTGTGGGTCATTGGATCTTGATGCTGATGAGACCCGACGGGTGCGGCGCAGTGAGGCAGAGCAGGCTGCTGAAATTCTTGGTGCGGTTTATCATCCCCCATTGTGTGATGATCTTGAGATTGTCTATTCCGTGGAAATGCTGCGCTGCATCGCTTCGGTGATCCGAGCTACTGCACCGCAGATTGTGCTGACTCATTCCCCTGATGACTACATGGTTGATCACATGGAAACCGCTCGTCTGGCTGTTACGGCTGCTTTCACACATGGCATGCCGAATTTTGTTAATGAGCCTCCAACCAAGGCACTCAGCGGTCATAGACTTGCGGTTTATCATGCCATGCCTCACGGGTTGAGCAATGGATTGCGCGAACCCGTGCATCCCGAATTCTATGTGGACACGGGAGCAGTAATGGATACCAAACGCGCAGCTCTTGCCGCGCACAAAAGTCAACAAGAATGGCTCGACGCAAGTCAGGGAATGAGTTCTTTCCTCTCGGCAATGGAGCAGATGTCAATGGACTTGGGCAGGATGTCCGGTTGTTTTGCACATGCTGAGGGTTGGCGCAGGCGGCTACATTATGGTTTTAGTAATGCAGAATATGATCCGATGGGGGAGGATCTTAGGGAAAAACTAGTGAACAATCCTGATTATGGCTCGTAGACTTAGTAGTATTGCACCGGAATGGTGGGATTATACCACTCTTGATGAGGAGATCATTCATGATGCCGCACAACTGAGTGTGACGGACCTAGAGCAGTTGTCTCGGCCAGGTTTCAAGGTGGTGATGTATGACACCCTTGAAGATTTTTACTTGGCAGAAGCGCTTGAGTATATCCATTCATGGAGGCAGTCGAGCTGTGACAACCCGGTTGGTATTTGCGGTCCCATAGGTCCGACCGAGCAGTTGCCACTGGTTGCCAGATTGGTCAATGAGCTTGAGGTTGACCTTTCCAGTGCCCATTTCTGGGGCATGGATGAATGGCTAGGTGCCGATGGCAGGGAAGTGGACGTGTCACACCCATTATCCTTCGAGCGTGCTGACCGGGAGCTATGCTTCAACAGGATTTGTGATGAGTTGAAAATGCCGGAATCCAATCTTCATTTTCCCGCAGCGGATACTCAGTCGTTTGTGGAATCATGGGAGGGTGTCCGTTGTGCAGTCATGCAGGGAGGACAGGGGGATATCAAGCACTGGGCCTTTAATGATCCCCCTCGTCGTGAAGGAAAGTATCAGGAAGCTCCACCAGATCCCAAGGATTATCGTAAACAGGGAACTCGAATCGTGGAATTACACCCGATCACCTTAGCCCAGAATGCTCGGACTTCTGGAGGCGGTAACATAACCCTCGTGCCTCAACAGGCTATTACGGTAGGACCACTTGAGACATGGCAGGCGGAAAAAGTTTCCATTTGGCATGCTGGCACCCATGATAATCCGCTTGGTCAGCGTCTTACCGCATTGATGATTGCCAAGAATATTGTTGATTGTGCCGTGCCAATGTCATTGCTTGCTGATCATGCCAATGTCCAGTTCAACTACTATCGGGGTGGTCTTGGTACCTGTGCGATTGAAATGCATTAATTAACCGGATTACTCTCCCTGCAGTAAATCCTTGTTTTATAGGTGGCTGCCCCACAAACTTTTTCTATGACTCCGCAAAAAAATTCTCGCAGGAATTTCCTCGCTTCTGCCGGTGGTATCTCGGCTCTGAACCTGCTTCCCTCCGGAACCCTTTTCGGGACCAATCCCAAGCCCAATGACAGGATGAACATTGCCTTCATTGGAATGGGGGGGCAAATCCAAGGGCATGTTGCCAATCTACTTAACCAAGGACAGCAAGTTGCCGCCTTTTGCGATGTGGATCAGCGGCAAATCGATCGCTCCAAGAATCGGCATGGAGCAAAAGTGGACAAGGCAAAGGAATACAGAGATTACCGTGAGCTTTTGGAAAAGGAAAAGTCACTTGATGCGGTTGTGATTGCGACTCCGGATCACTGGCATGCAGCAATTTGCAAGGCTGCTATGCAGGCAGGTAAGCACGTCTACTGCGAGAAGCCCCTTACGCACACTATTGGTGAAGCCCGAGAGTTACGGGAGTTGTGTAAAGTTTCGAAGGTCGTGACCCAGACTGGTAACCAGGGCAGTGCTTCCGCCAATCTTCGGCGTAGTATGGAATTGATTGCAGCGAACGTCTTTGGCCCTATCCGGGAAGTGCATGTCTGGCATCCTCCCCATGGCTGGCCCTCGGGCGTTGATCGCCCACAGGGATCGGATGCTGTGCCAAAGGAACTGAATTGGGATTTTTGGTGCGGTCCTGCCCCCGTTCGTCCTTTCAAGGAGGGTATTTATCATCCGGCCAAGTGGCGTGGGTGGTATGACTTCGGCAATGGTTTTCTTGGGGATTTTTGTTGTCACTCCTTCAATTTGGCCCTGCGCTCCCTGCACCTTGATTATCCTTCAAAGATTTCCTTTCGAGGTGAAGGCCTTGGTAGGGAGACCTTCGCCAAGTCTTGTTCGGTGAAATACCATTTTGAAAAAAACAGCCAACGCTCGCATCAGGTGGCACTTCATACCTATACAGGAGGGGGGAGTGATGTGCCGCCTGATTATGCCGTTGAGGCTGCCGTGAAAACCTTTGGGGGATTACCTCGTGTAGGCTGCATTTTTATCGGAGATAAGGGCATGCTTTCCTCTGGGCTCTGGAATTCGCAGTGTTATATCAAGATGAATGGCGAGGAGAAATACGTGGGAGAGGGTAATCATGATGCGGCAAAGGTAGTGCCAAAGACCATTCCTAGGGTCAGGGGGCACATGCATGAGTGGGTTGATGCTTGTAGGGGAAGTGGCAAGACCTTTGCAGATTTTGATCATGGTGGGCACCTGACAGAGATTGGCCTAGCAGGAATAGTTGCTCTGAAGATGAAGAAAGAGATTGAGTGGGACGGGAAGGCTATGAAGGTCAAAGGGCATCCCGAGGCGGACAAATGGATCAACAAGTCCGACCGTGAGAAGTGGCTGACATAGACCTTTTGATACTGCTACTTATTACGTTTGGTTAGCTGGCAGTAGCAGTGGACTTACTATCTTGATTGACGAGATGCTTTGGGATGCGGTTAACTTCGCCTTTGTTGTTGTGAGGCGATAATTACCGGGTGTCTAAAGCCAATAACAGAGACCAGTAATAGAGAGAAAAGAAAAAGATAGATCTCTGATTTGGAATGAAAAAAGTTGTTCGGAAATGATTTGCTTCCTGATGAATCCTGAAGAGTAAGCCCTCTATTTATCAAGCTTTAGACAAACAATTTCCCTGTCGCTTCTGGCAAAGATGTGCCCATTTGAGTAAGCAGGATGTGCCCATGTCTTGCCAATGACCTGACTGCGGGAATGAATTTTAAATCCTTTACGACCTAGAGTAATTGAAAGCAGTTCTCCATTGGCATTGAGAACCATTGCACGATCATGACGCTTGCCGTCTCTCGCCCAGACCATGGTTGCCTGAGGATTTCGCCCGGCAGGGGTCAGCGTGTGTGCTTTTGCGTCATTCCACAGGCGCTTGCCGGTGGTAAGCTCAAAGCAACTCAGGCCATTACTTCGGTCGATCAGGTAAACCAGTCCATCTCGGTAAAGCGGCTGTGCCATCAAGCCGCGGATATTTTCCTCATCCTCCCAGAGCAGTTTGGCTTCCGTGGGGTGCTTCCCAAGTTTAATGGCTTTTGATCCGTGCCAGTAACCGCAGACAAGGACCGTTTCATCATGAAAGATGGGCATGGCAATGGAGACTCCGTATTTGATCTTGTAGGGAATTGACCACAATACCTGACCGGTATCCGGTGACATGCCGCGGATGTGTTCCGGTGTCCAGGCAAGCATTAAATCCTTTTCCTTGTGTCGGGCAAAGACCGGGGTGGCATAGCCAGCAGGGTCATCAGAACCTCGCCAGCATTCCTTGCCGCTATTCTTGTCAAAAGCGATGTATCCGCCATCTGTGCAGCCCAGCTGATAGATAACCGTGTTCTTCCAGATGGACGGTGAGGCGGCAAACCCCCAGGTTGGACGGCGTGCCTCCAGCTCTTTCACGGAATCCTTGGACCAGATGACTTTCCCGTTTCTAGCATCCAGACAATGAATATGGCCGACCGAGCCCAGCGCATATGCTTTCATTGAATGGATTGTGACCGAGGCACGAGGCCCGCTGTCGTAGCTCAAGCCATCGTAGCTTGCTGCATAGCTATGCTCCCAGATTACATTTCCGGTTTTGGCATCAAGGCACAGGATGCGCTCAATGTTTTTTTTACCCGGTCTATCCATGGTGTAGATCTTGCCCTCACTGATGGTAACCCCACTGTAGCCGCCACTGATGTCCTTTTTCCAGATGCGTTGCGGGTTCTCAATTTCCAGTGCTAGACCCGGACATTCCCAGATTCCATCAGCTGTAGGTCCACGCCACTGAGGCCAATCTGCGTGACAAAGGCACAGTGTACCCCATGCGAGTAGCATAAATATTGATAGAACGGTTTGCATGTACAGCAATTATAGACCGATTAAGGGCACAGAATAAAGTTTTGTCTGTGCTTTCTTACGACCTTTCTGACACCGCTATATGAGCTCTTTGATCCGCTTGGT
This sequence comes from uncultured Verrucomicrobiales bacterium, assembly GCA_937893785.1. Classification (GTDB taxonomy): domain Bacteria; phylum Verrucomicrobiota; class Verrucomicrobiia; order Verrucomicrobiales; family DEV007; genus CACIUL01. The sequence continues at coordinate 664 of CALCSP010000431.1, read as the reverse complement.
TCTGTAAGAAAATATTCTTTTTAATTGCAGGCGAACCACAGGGAGCATGACTTCCCCGAACGGGAAAAAGGGCAATCGGTAGTTTACCTCATCACTCATAAGGATGCCGTTATCGGTTTCTTTAAAGTGGTGAGTGTGAATCCATTTTGCATATGGCCCCTTTAATTGTTCATCAACGAACTGTTTTTGAGGTTCCCATTTTGAGATCAGTGACTGCCATTTGAGAGGAATGCCGAATAAGCGAATCCTGTAGTCAATCAAGGTGCCCTGTTCCATCTCAATGGGCAGAGGGTTGAGTATTTTGAAACCCAGTTCGGGAGGAGTAATGCGCTCAAGGTTTTCTGCGTTGGAGAAGAAATCAAAGACCGTCTCCATGCTGCCAGGAACCAGAGTTTCCATCTTCAGCTTATGCGTTCCCAATGCCATAATTTATTTTGGTGTGTTTCAGAAAATTGGTGTTGATGCATTTTTAGTTCCTTGGGCTTTTAGCTACCGGTTTCCAATTGATCCGTTAAGTCTACCTGTAAAGGGCACCCCTTTACGTCAATCCCGTCTGCGGTATAGCGGATTTTTGTCCACCGACCTGCAATCGGGAGCCGGATCTCCATCCAGTTCCAGGATTCTGGGAGAGCAGGGCGAATCTTTAGTTTATTTTCAGGAATGG
>CALCSP010000430.1 GCA_937893785.1 uncultured Verrucomicrobiales bacterium | reverse complement strand
CTAACAAAAAACCTTTTTGTGCCTTGTGCTTAGTAAAACACGCGCATTTTTACGTAAATTATACCAAAAATGCGCTCATCCGAGCTTTGAGGTTCGCTTTTTTCTCAAAAGCTCTACCGAAGTCGAATTTTTGAAAAGGAGCCATCTCCAAATGGCCAGCGCCTATACCCCGGTTTGAAAGCCAGATAAAACCGGAGCTAAAAGCTCCTGCTGCCAGTTAAGCAGCAATTCATCCACAATTTCCGGTTGGGCAGCAAGCCTTTCAAGGGTCGCGCGCGATCCAATGAGGGTCGCATCAATATCTAGACGGTCTGCTACCTTGTCTCTCTCCGCTTTCAACAAATCAAAGCGCTGATCAGCATCAGGGTCACGCCTTCCCCGGATCCTCTTGATTTTCTTTGGATATTCGCTTTCCGGCAATTTGCCAATTGCATCAATAGACTTCTGAAAGCGACTCACAACAGACGCAGGAAATCTTTGAGGCAAGCTGGGGCTCTCTCCTTGCTGTAAAGCCCCTGCGTATTCAAGTAACCGATCATTTCCAATAATTTTAAAGTGAGGACGATCCCGCCTAGCCGCCTCTCCATCTCGCCAAAACCAAAGCGCCTTTAAATAAGCCATTCCAAGTCTTTCAAGCTTACCCCAACCAGAAATTCGCCAAATCATGTCCTGATCTTTCTCCCTACGCACCTCCGCCACCGAGCGAGCTTCTGAACATGATTGAAGGAACCACTCCCATCTTCCTAGCTCATTAAGGCGATCGGTAAAAGTGGTCGCAAGAGACAATAAATACCGAACATCATTGACCGCATAATCAATCATCTTGCGCGTTAGAGGCCTTTTCCCCCAGTCCGCCTTCTGAGACCCTTTTGGCAAGACAACTCCAAACTGATCCTCCACAAGGTTGGCAAGGCCAAATTTCCTGGCCCCAAGAAGCCGAGCTGCGGTTTGTGTGTCATAGACAACGTTTGGAATACGATCAAATGTTCTTCGCAACATTCGCATGTCGAAATCCGCCCCATGCAACCATACCTCAGTCGAATCAAGGAATTCTATAAGTGGCTCTAAATCATCAAATGCGAGAGGATCAATCACAGCAAACTGATCTGCAGTCGCAAATTGAATCAAACACAGCTTTTCATCATAGCAATGCAAGCTATCCGCTTCCGTGTCGATTGCACACCTCTCACATGCTTCACCTCCTGCTTGTTCTATGAGTCGGATTAAGCCATCAGGAGTATCCACGTATGTGAAGTCTGCTCCCTCGAAATTCTGACTTTCTGAATTCCCCATATCTACCCTTAATCAAGAATCACAAATTCTAAACCATCCTCAATCCAACCCGCATCTTATTTTAACCCTGTCATGAGAAGCTCAGCATTCGAAGCTGAATTTTGAATGTGATCAATCAATACCTCCATGGCTTCGCCTCCAGGCCTCTGGGCAAGTTGACGGCGTAGCATGGCAACCCTTGTTAGTTCATCAGGATGATAAAGCAATTCATCCTTCCTCGTTCCGGATTTCGGAATGTTGATAGCAGGATAAATGCGTCTCTCCAGCAATTCCCGATCCAGTTCAATCTCCATATTACCACTTCCCTTAAACTCCTCGAAAATCACCTCATCCGCACGACTCCCAGTATCAATCAACGCCGTTGCTAGCATCGTTAGACTGCCACCCTCTTCCGCATTCCTGGCAATATTAAATATCTTTCTGGCCTTGGGTAATGCCCGAGTGTCAAGTCCACCGGACCCCGTCCTTCCCTTGCCTGACTTGCCCTTGCCCTTCCCTTTACCTCTTGTCGAAATAAGACCATTATAGCCTCTGGCAAGCCTTGTCAGACTGTCCATAAGAATCACCGCATCCTTTCCAAGCTCTGTGATCCGCCTAGCTCTTTCTGCTACAAGTTCAGCGACTGCCACATGTCTGTCAGGAGTCTCATCAAATGTGGAACTGTATACGTGAGCCCCAGGGACATTCTCCTCAAAATCCGTCACCTCTTCAGGGCGCTCATCGAGCAGGAGAATCAGCAATTCAATCTCAGGGTGATTTGCCACAATCGATTTAGCAATCTCCTTGAGCATGATTGTCTTGCCCCCACGCGGAGGAGCCACGATTACTCCACGTTGACCTTTGCCGAGAGGTGCGATTAAATCCACAACGCGTGAACTCACTG
>CALCSP010000429.1 GCA_937893785.1 uncultured Verrucomicrobiales bacterium | reverse complement strand
TTCTGCGTATAAACGGTAACGGTGGAGGCCAATTCTTCTATCGCTCATCGATCTCCGTTAATGATTGATTAAATTACTGATTCTGATTCAGGTAAGCAAAGAGCTAGCGGTGGATGGCTTCACAGTCGGGGTAACTGATGGCTGTGTTTAAAGGGCTGCCTATTAAGTAGAATACGAGCATAATAATATAGAAAAATGACTGTATTGAGAACGAGCATCCTAAAAATACTCTCCTACTTAATGATGGGTATGGGCTCTTTATGTGCCCAACAGCCCAATATCCTCTGGATTACCAGTGAAGACAACGGTCCCGATCTGGGAGCATTTGGGCAGACGTATGCGCATACGCCTGCACTTGATAAATTTGCTTCTCAGAGCGCTATATATACCCATGCATTTGCTACGGCAGGAGTCTGTGCGCCTGCTCGATCAACAATCATCACGGGTATGTATCCGCCTGCGCTAGGGAGTCAGCACATGCGTAGCCGGGCACCGCTTCCCGATGGGATACGTTTCTATTCTCATTACCTGCGTGAGGCGGGATATTATTGTACTAATAACTCGAAAAAGGATTACAACCTGATTGAACCTCCCGGGGCTTGGGATGACTCGAGCCGTAATGCTCACTGGAAAAACGCCCCTAAAGGCAAGCCGTTCTTTGCCATTTTCAACCATACAATCTCTCATGAGAGCAAGATCAGACTTCAGGAACAGTCTTTTCCTCACCACAAGACTGGAGATGCACCTGTGCCACCGTATCATCCGGAAATACCAGAAACCAAAAGGGACTGGGCGCAATATCATGCCAATATTTCTAAGCTCGATAAAATTGTGGAGGCCAATCTTAAGGAGTTGGCGGATGCTGGGCGATTAGAGGACACTATCGTTTTTTATTATGGTGACCACGGTTCCGGCATGCCCAGACACAAGCGTTGGTTGTGGGATTCCGGCATTCATATTCCTTTACTGGTAAGGATTCCTGAAAAGTGGAGGGGGTGGCGTGAGGTTGCTCCGGGGAAAAAGACGGATCGGTTGGTCAGCTTCGTTGACCTTGGTCCGACGGTTTTGAGTCTTGCCGGCTTAAAACCTCCTCCACACATGCACGGCAAGGCTTTTCTAGGGGTTCATAAAGTGGCCCCACGGCAATATGTTCATGCTTTTCGAGGTCGTATGGATGAACGGTATGACATGGTTCGAGCGGTAAGGGATAAGCGATATAAATATATTCGCAATTACAACCCCCACCAAGTTTATGGGCAATATATCGCTTACATGTTCCAGACTGATACCACAAGACTTTGGAAAAAGATGTACGATCAGGGGCAACTCAATGCGGTGCAGAGTGCCTTTTGGAAAACCAAGCCCCCCGTGGAATTTTATGATACTCATGTGGATCCACATGAGGTGAAAAATCTGGCATCAAGCCCTAGGCATGCCGCACAAATTGAACGATTGGCTGGAGAATTGGACCGGTGGCAGATGGAAATTAGGGATCTAGGATTCTTGCCTGAGGGGCAGATGCATGACAGGAGGGGGGAGCGCTCCCCTTATGAGTTTGGGCTCAACGCCAAGAATTACCCGCTTGCCCGGATCAAGGCTGCGGCAGAGAAGGCGGTGGATGCGACGGCTGATGACTTGGAACAATTGCGGGATATGATGCGTGATCCTGATGCAGCGATCCGCTACTGGGGGGCGACAGGTTGCATCATTCTTGCCGAGAAGGCGGCACCTGCCAGACGTGATTTATTAAGGTTGTGTGATGATTCGTCTGCTGATGTTCGTACTGCTGCAGCACAGGCTTTGTTCAAACAGGGTGAAGGAGGAAGAGCTGTTGTTGTTTTGCAGACCGTGATGCAAGAGAAGAATGCCTTTTACCGCTTGCGTGCCATGAATGTCCTTGACCATATGGATGAAACCGCCCGTGTGGCTGTAGCCAGAATTGCCGAGATTGGAGATGGTGAGCAAATCGGTGCCTATGGTGAGAATTATATTGGTAATGTGATTAAAAAAGCGGCTGCAGATCTTGGAATTTCAACCACAAAGAATACCGATAAAAAGCTGCGCGGAAAGCAGCGCAGTGAAAAAAAGAGTGCAAGGAAAAAGAGAGATTGAGTATTTCGCACCAGGAGCATTATGCGAAATCTCTTTTTCTAGGATAGGAGTCCTTGCATTTAAAGTGACTTCTGACCACATTGCTGAATATGTTTGCGCAACTTTCAGGAGGTCTTGAGGGCGTCTTCAAGAAACTCAAGGGACAGGGAAAAATTTCCGAAAAGAATATCGCTGATGCGATGCGTGAGGTTCGAATGGCTCTGCTTGAGGCAGATGTGGACTTCAGTGTTGCCAAGGATTTTATTGCTAAGGTAAAGGAGCAATCGCTTGGCGAGAAAGTTTTGAAGAGTGTGACTCCCGGGCAGCAGATCGTAAAGATATTCCAGGACTGCCTGACTGAACTGTTTGGTGGGGATGCCTCGACTCTGGATTTGAATGTTCCTGCTAGGATTGTGATGTGTGGGCTTAACGGTGCAGGCAAGACCACTACATCAGGTAAGCTTGCCCTGCGCCTTAAGAAAGAGGGCCGCAAACCGCTGTTGATTGCATGTGATCTTTATCGACCGGCAGCTGTGGAGCAATTGGCTGTCTTGGGAGCTGAGATTGATGTGCCTGTCTTCAGGCCTGATCCGGGAGAGACCAATATTGTAAAAGCGGCTAAAAAGGCCTTAGTCTGGGCGGAGGCTCAGGGAGGCAATGTATTGATTTTTGATACTGCTGGAAGACAAGAGATTGACTCTGAACTAATCGAGGAACTCAAGCGTCTTACCGACATGCTTAAGCCCAGGGAAACTCTGCTTGTTGCTGATTCAGCTACAGGTCAGCAGGCGGTCAGCGTTGCCACACATTTTAATGATGCGGTTGGTATTACCGGTATTGTCCTGACCAAGCTTGATGGTGATGCCCGGGGTGGTGCAGCGCTTTCCATGCGTTCGGTGACAGGCCAGCCGGTAAAGTTTGTCGGTGAGGGGGAAAAGCTCACAGACCTTGACGTTTTTGTGCCTTCACGCATGGCTGAGCGCATTCTCGGAATGGGGGATGTTGTTGGACTTGTCGAGAGAGCGGCAGAGGCCATTGATGAGGAAGAAGCCATGAAGTTGGCAAAGCGAATGGACAAAAAATCCTTCGACTTTAATGATTTTCTTGCGCAGATGAAGATGATGCAGAAGATGGGACCTCTTGAAGGGATTCTGGGCATGTTGCCGGGAGCATCAAAGTTGAAGGGGTTGGCCGGGGCAATGGATGAACGTAAGCTCAAGAGGGTTGAGGCAATCGTATTATCAATGACTCCAAAGGAGCGTAGTCGTCCCGAGATTCTCAATGGTAAACGACGCCTTCGTCTGGCTCGAGGTAGTGGCAACAGTATTACTCAGGTGAATCAATTTTTGCGTCAGTTCGGTCAAATGCGTAAAATGATGCGCAGCAAGGGCAAGATGAAAAAAATGTTGGGCCAGCTGGGGGGAGGTGGGCTGGATATGGATAGCCTAGGAGGGTTGCCAAAGGGCATGAAATTCTAGGAATTCCCGTGGTTTCAAAAAAAACCTTGGCAATTGGCGAAAAGAGGGCAAATTTAGCGCCCGCTTATAAAAAGCGCAGTTGATAAAAGTGCGCAGCAGAGCGTATCATTGACACTATGGCAGTTGTAATTCGTCTGAAAAGAGAAGGATCAAAGGATCGTCCTTACTACAGGGTGGTTGTTACGGATTCTCGTTCCCGCCGTGATGGGCGTTTTATTGAGAGTGTTGGTGTTTATGATCCGATGCATGAAGGTAAAGATGCCATGGACCTTGAAAAGGTGGATCAGTGGATAGGCAATGGTGCAAAGCCCAGTGATACGGTTCGTAGCCTTATTCGCAAGGCGCGCAAAAGAGCATCATCTGCAGCCTGATCAAGCAAATCTGAGGATTCGCTCAGTGTTTGTTTAAGATACTCGGGTTTATACCCGATCCTCAGCAACAACCCAAGTTGGTAGACCAGCTTGTTTCGATCTGGCCATATAGGCATTTGTGGCATTCTTGCAGCTGAGGATGAACTGGCGTAGTCTAATTTATAATTTCGTCTCAATGGGTAGGTTGAATTCGCTGACTTTATTTCTTTCTTTGTGGATTTTACCACTTCTGTCAGGCGGGGCGGGGCTTTTTGCAGTGGAAGTAGTAGGAGGTGTTGATGCGGCAACAGAGCCGGACGGCGTGAGCACGGAGGAAAGAGACAGGGTAAGGAAGTCGCCTCTTAGTGCTGGGGAGTCGATTTTAGTGGATCTCGAAATAAGCCCGGAGGACAAGAACTTTGAGGAGAAGATTGCCCATTTTTTTCTCACTCGGAATGAGCTTGGGCAGGTGCTGAAGCAGATCAGTGATCTTGATGCCGATGATTTTAGAAAACGCAATGATGCCTCCAGGGCACTCGTGATGGTTGCCGCGCCCATTGAGCATTTGTTAGGCGGTGCCAGAAAGGATGCCGGAGCAGAAATGTCCAGACGCATTCAGGGAATACTCAATGTGCGCATCAAGCGTCGTCGTCTTGATGCTCTTTACCATGTTGGCGGGAGGTTAAGCTCGAAACCGATGCCAGGGTGGGGGCTTCCTCTGAGTGTCATGGCATCAACTTTTGATCCCGTTTCACACTGGGACTTATTGCGTATGTTTGAAATTGCCTCGGCAGCTTGTGCGCAAAAACAGGATCGTGAGGCATTTGAAAAATTACTGAGTTCTGAATATCAATCAGAGAGGGAACTTGCAGCTTTTGTTATAGGTAACCGATTTCTCTCTGAGGTCGAGCCGAGCCGAGTTACCGACTTCATGGCAGGTGATCAATTTCTTCAATTAGCCATGGTGCGTGGTCGTGCTGCTACGGGAGATTCTGAAGTGTCCGGGCAGTTACTCGATTTGCTAGGCTCAGAGAATTTGCGTGTCCGGCACGAAGCGGGAATTTTGTTGCGTCGGCTTCATAGCAAAGACTTTGGTTTTGCCGGTTATGATTCTGCCGATACAAGAAAAGAAGCAGTCGGGCGGTGGGAGAATTATCTTGGCAGTTTGGGGGATGATGTGGCCATTGAGCCTGTTAGGATAGGTAGAGGTGCTCGAGGCGAGTTTATCGTTCTCGTGGCCACCCCGCCAGGAAAGGACGAAGCCGTGTCCCCATGGACCACAAGTGGTAAGAAATTGGGCAAGTCGCAACTTGCTGCTTCTATGGCGGCAATTCGCCCGGATGGCATCTCATTTAATGATTCTGCCAAGTTGGCAGTCGCTTCTGGGGGAGGTAATGAAGAGGGGCGGGTAGTAAAAAGTTAGAAGTTGGAAAGCAAAGAGCGAACCGGAGCAAGGAAACATACATCTTCTTCTTTTAAGGAGTGCACGCTCTGTCTTGTGTTCTGTCT
>CALCSP010000428.1 GCA_937893785.1 uncultured Verrucomicrobiales bacterium | reverse complement strand
TCACCAGTGACAACGGCCCTGAGCGGCACATGATCAAGCGTAAGAGTGAGTTTAAGCATTTCAGTGCTGCGGGATTCCGCGGTTGCAAGCGCGACAACTGGGAGGGAGGGCACCGGATTCCTTTCATCGCACGATGGCCGGGAAAGATTAAGCCATCCACAACAAGCGATGAGATTATCTGCCTAACCGACCTGACCGCTACTGCTGCTGCCATTGTCGGGATCAAATTGCCAAATAATGGTGCTGAAGACAGTTACAATATTCTGCCTGCTATGCTCGGCCAACCCCTGAATCAGCCGATCCGTGAAGCCACTATACACCATTCCAGTAAGGGCAAGTTTGCTATCCGGCAAGACCAATGGGTATTGTTGGATCATCCGGGGTCCGGTGGAAACGGTTATGACGTAGATACCGGGGAAATCCAGCTCTACAACCTTCAAACCGACGCATCCCAAGAACAAAACCTGGCAGATAAAAACCCGGATCGAGTTGCCAAGCTTAGGGCCCTTCTGGAGAAATACAAAGAGTCCGGACGCAGCCGCCCCTAAAAACCATTTTTCCTTTTCAAATGATCCTACGGATCTCAATCAAACTAATTATGACATCCGCCAAATATCTAGTTCTTGTCTTGGCACTGGCCACCTCAATCAGTGCAGCCAAGAAACCAAATATTCTCTTCATTATCGCTGATGACCAATCCCCCTTTGACTTCAAGGCCTATGATCCGACCTCTCCCCTGGACGCTCCGGCCATCGGTAAGCTCGCTGCGGAAGGAATGGTCTTCGATGCCGCCTACCACATGGGTTCAATGTCCGGGGCAGTCTGCTCACCCTCACGCACCATGATCATGAGCGGGCGCACGCTATGGCACCTGCCGCCAAGGGGCAAGAAACACCAGAAGCGCGAGGAGGGCATTACCAGCGGCAAGGACATCCTGAACAATACGCTTCCAGCCATTTTCAACCGCGCAGGATACGATACCATGCGCACCTGCAAAAAAGGCAATAGCTACAGCCTAGCCAATGCCCAGTTCCAGACCGTGCACGATGCCACAAAACGAGGCGGCACGGCAGAATCTGGCAGTGCATGGCACGGCCAGCAGGTCATCAACTACCTCGATGAACGGGAAAAATCGGGCGAGAATGACCCGTTCTTTATTTATTTCGGCTTCTCCCATCCTCATGATGTCCGTGACGGCACACCCGAGCTGCTGGAAAAATATGGTGCTGTAAACCATCGCGACCGGAAGTCACTGCCCCCGGCAAACTCGAAAGCTCCGAAGCTGCCTCTCAACTGGTTGCCGGAGCACCCCTTTCACCATGGGCATCCCGGCCTGCGTGATGAAGTATCCGTTAGTGGCGTGTGGGAGCGGCGAGATGCCATAACTATCCGCAATGAAATCGGCCGGCAACTAGCCTGCAGCGAGTATATCGACAAGCAGATTGGTCGAGTACTCAAGAAGCTCAAAGCAATGGGAGAACTCGAAAACACCTACATTATCTATACAGCAGACCATGGAATGGCGATCGGGAGACATGGATTACAAGGAAAACAAAATCTCTACGAACACACCTGGCGCGTGCCCTTGTTTGTAAAGGGCCCGGGCATCAAGGCCGGTAGTCGCGTCACTGGCAATGTCTACCTTCTCGATACACTGGCAACCCTGTGTGATCTAGCCGGTATCGCCATCCCTGCTACCAACCAAGGACTCAGTTTTAAGCCTGTCCTGATGGGCAAACAGGATACCGTCCGCGATGTCCTCTACGGAGCCTACTGCGGAGGAACCAAACCAGGCATGCGCTCGGTTCGAAAGGGTGACTGGAAATTAATCAAGTATGATGTCATGGCAGGCAAGGTAAGAAAGACCCAACTCTTCAACCTGAAAGAAAATCCGCATGAATATATCGTGGAGCATCATGATCATGAGGTGAAGGCAAGATCAAACGCCAGCCCTAAACCCGGTCACCGTAACCTGGCCAGTGATCCCGATTACAGGAAAAAACTCAAAGAAATGGAAACGCTACTGTATTCTGAAAT
>CALCSP010000427.1 GCA_937893785.1 uncultured Verrucomicrobiales bacterium | reverse complement strand
TGCGGCCATTGAATCGGTCAGTGAGGTGGTAGTGCTGTCAACATGTAACCGATTGGAGATTTATGTGAGTGCAGAAGAGACTGGATTGCCGGATCTTGAGGAATTTTTCAATGATTTGTTTGTGTCACGGGGCACGGACATACTGCCATTGTATACGTATCGCGGTATGTCAGTGGTGCGACATCTTTGCAGGGTTTCCAGCGGGCTTGATTCTATGGTGCTTGGAGAAACCGAAATCCTTGGGCAGGTCAAGAAGTCCTACTCATTTGCGCATGGTTCGGGGCATACCGGTAAAAGACTCAACAAGTTGTTCCAGAGCGTTTTTAAGGTTGCCAAGTTTGTTCGAACAAATTCTTCGATCACCCGTGGGGCCACTTCCGTGGGGTCTGCGGGTGTAGATCTTGCTGAAAAAATATTTGGAGATCTTTCTCGGTGTATGGTGATGGTTTTTGGTGCTGGGGAAATGGGTAAGACGGTAACTAAAACACTGGCAAGCCGGGGGGTAAAGGGGGTCATTGTGTCTAATCGATCGCATGAAAAGGCTGTGGATTTGGCCAAGGACATGGATGGCAGAGCTATGCGGCTTGAAGAAGGAGTCGACAACTTGAAGCTTGCAGACATTGTGATTACATCCACGTCAGCCCCACACCGCATCCTTGGAGTAAATGAAGTGGCCAGAGCCGTTAGGAAACGCCGTGGGAGACCCCTTTTTATGATTGATATTGCAGTGCCTCGTGATGTTGATCAGGATGTATCTGATCTTTCCGGTGTTTACCTCTATGATCTTGATGCCTTGCAGGAGATTGCTGCAACCGCAAAGAACCGAAGGGAGAAACAGGTGATTCATTGTGAGACTTTAATTGATGAACAGATGAGTATTTGCGGTCTTGATGATCTTTTGGCAAGGGGAACGGAACTCGACTTGTAGGCAGCTTTTTGCAATGAAGGATATTGTTTTAGGAACTCGTGGCAGTGATCTTGCTCTTGCCCAGACAAGGATGGCTATGGAGTTGTTGCGGCACTCGGGATTTGATGGTGGTATTCAGGAGCGGGTGATTAAAACCAGTGGTGATGTGCGGCAGGATATTAAGCTTTCGGATTTCTCAAGGGTTCAAAATGGGGTTCCCGAGAAAGGTGTTTTCACCAAGGAGTTGGAGGATGCTCTTATTGCCGGTGAAATTGACGCGGCTATTCATAGTCTCAAGGATTTACCAGCACGGTTGTCTGACGGGTTTGAGTTGGTTGCGGTGTTGCCAAGAGCACCTGTTGAGGATATTCTGTTGGTGAAAGGGAATGCTTGTTCCCTGAATGATTTGCCAGAAGGCGCAACTTTGGCTACGAGTAGCATACGGCGTAACCGGATTGTGGCATGGAAGAGGCCGGATCTTTTGTTTTGTGATATACGCGGTAATGTGCCGACCCGCCTTCGTAAGCTTGCCAGTGGTCAGGCGGGTGATGCTACTATTCTCGCCCAAGCCGGCATGGAAAGGCTTGGTTATTATCACCAAGGATCCAATCAAGTTGAGATTGATGGTTCGACTCTTGGTTGTCATGTATTACCAAAGTCAGGGTTTATTCCTGCAGGTGCACAAGGAGCGGTAGCCATTGAGGTATTGGCAGGATCACCGGTAGCAGGCTATTTGCGACAGATTAATCATGAAGATACGGCAATAAGGGTTGCGGCTGAACGCAAATTCCTTCATTTACTTGGGGCAGGGTGTAATACCCCAGTTGGTGTTTGTGCCAGCTTCGAATCGAGTAATGCCAGGATGCATCTTGAAGCAGTGGTTTTTGACGAAACAAATCCTGAAAATCCACCAAAAATAGGCAAGGTTTGCTGTTCCCGTGGAGATGTTGAGAAAATGCCAGATGAATTATTGCAGGTTCTGGGAATCGATATTCAATCGCGATGAGTGAACAAAGCGCAGATAATCCCGGTATATGTTATCTCGTAGGCGCGGGTCCAGGTGACCCGGGCTTGCTGACCCTGCGGGCAAAGGAGTGCTTGGAGATGGCTGATGTCGTTGTTTATGATTATCTCTGCAATGCAGAGATTCTCAACCACGCTCCGCAATCAGCTGAGCGTATTTATGCGGGGAAAAAAGCTGCCGACCATGCCATACCCCAGCACAAGCTCAATGACTTGCTCGTCGATCTTTCATCCCAGGGCAAGACTGTTGTCCGCCTTAAAGGGGGGGATCCTTTTGTTTTTGGACGGGGTGGCGAAGAGGCTCAGGAATTACAGGATGCCGGTGTGCCTTTTGAAATTGTTCCTGGAATCAGTTCGTCAGTTGCTGGTCCTGCCTATGCAGGTATCCCAGTGACGCACCGTGACCATTGCTCACAGCTCACTATTTTTACAGGGCATGAGGACCCAGAAAAGGACGAAACTGTGATCGATTATGGTAAGATCGGCATGGCTGCGGGTACTAAGGTCATGCTTATGGGGGTGGGCCAACTGCAAAACGTGGTTAGCAAAATGCTTGAGGGCGGAACAGATCCCGACACACCGGTCGCACTTGTTCGTTGGGCAACAACAGGAAGTCAGCAGACTTTGGTCGGCAAGCTTCAGGACATTACCGACCGGGTTCAGCGTGCCGGCTTCAAGGCTCCGGCTGTTGCGGTGTTTGGCAATGTCGTTGAATTGCGTTCTGAGCTTAACTGGTTTGAGAGAAGACCATTGTTCGGGAGAAAGATAATCGTGACCCGTACACGGTCTCAGGCTGGTGTGCTCAGTGCCCGCCTGAGAAACTTGGGGGCTAGCGTAGATGAATTGCCGACCATCCGAATTGATCCGCCTGAGGATCTTAAAAGTTTTGGAAGATTGGTGCAGGATAGCCATAAATATGCTTGGATCATATTTACCAGTCCCAACGGGGTTGATGCTTTTTTTGACCTTTTCTTTAAGCTTTACGAGGACGCCCGATCGATCGGGGGTGCGAGAATAGCAGCAATAGGACCGGGAACGGCTGCCAAGGTAAAGGCAAGAAATTTGGCCGTGGATTTACTGCCTGATGAATACGTGGCTGAAGGCCTACTGAAAAAGCTACTTGATGATGAGAGTGTCGAGAATGAAATGTTTCTACTGGTACGCCCGGATCAGGCTCGTGATGTGATCGCAAAGGGACTTACTGAAGCAGGCGCCATCGTTGATGAAGCTATTGCCTACCGAACCGTTGGTGAAATGGGTGATCCAACAGGGGCGGCTGGCAGGTTTGAGTCCGAAGGTGCCGATGTGATCACGTTTACTAGTTCGAGCACCGTTGAGCATTTTCTCGATATGGGATTACCAATTCCAGAGAACCTTTTAATAGCTAGCATCGGTCCAGTGACGTCTTCGGCCCTCCATTCTGCAGGGCTGGAGATTGACATTGAGGCCAAGGAGTCAAATATCCCGGGCTTGGTGGATTCGATTGCTGACTATTTTGCAAAATTGTCGTGACACCCTAGCCAATATGATTGGTCAAGTAGCTCAGAAACAAAAACACCACCTTAAAAGGTGGTGTTCAGTAAATCGATTAGGAGCTATTTAATTTAATGGACTAATCGCACGCGAAGCAGACTCTGCTACTCAGAACTATTCTCTTCCGGCGAGGTGGTGGGTGCCGTGGTCACGGCTTCAGCGGTCGGCTCCTGTTCAGCAGCCTTTTGAGAGTTGTCCCTTCTGAAAACCTGTAGATTAGCCCGAAACCGCATACGTGTTTTTTTTGCTGCAGTTCTCTGCTTACGGCGATAGCGCTGGATAGGTGTTTCAAAAGCTCTCAGGCGGCGCATTTCGTCCATGATTCCTTCAGCTTCAAGCTTGTTTTTCAAGCGCTTCAGAGCTCGGTCGACGGACTCGCCTTTCTTGATTTCTACTTCGGGCATATGTTTGTTTTTGGTTTCGAGTCCATTTTCGGACCGGAAAGGGCGTTCATTCTAAAGGTATTGGAGGGATACGTCAAGCGTGCGTTCTAGCTGCCGGTGATTGCGGGAGGAACCGTTTCCTGATCGGCATCTAGCACTTCGCGCCTGAGGTTGGTCTTGCTCTTCACTGCCCACCAGTAAACGACAGGGGAGGCAACGAAGATGGATGAATAGGTGCCGACCAGAACTCCAATAATGATGGCGAAGGAGAAGTCCTTGAGTGCAGGTCCTCCAAAGGCAAAAAGGCAACCGACTGTCAGAAGGGTGGTCAAGCTTGTCAGCAAGGTCCTTGAAAGCGTCGTGTTAATGGCAAGGTTCATGATATTCTTCACATTGCCTCGCTTGCTGCGCAGGCTTTCGCGGATCCGGTCAAAGACGACAATGGTATCGTTAATTGAGTAACCTGCGATGGTGAGGAATGCGCCAACGAGAATAAGGTTGAGTTCACGCCCGCTGAGGACGGTGATGCCGATGGCAATCAAGAGGTCGTGGGCGAGGGCAATAATTGCACCCAGTGCAAATGAGAACTCAAAACGGAAAGTCACATAGATAAAGATGGCGATCAGACCGGCACATAGTGCGATAATCGAGTTGGTGAGCATTTTTCCTGCAACTGCCCCGGAGACAACTTGAGATTGAATTTCACCAATTGCCATGCCTGTATCGGCAATCAATTTCTTTGCCTCGCTTCCTTTATCCTTGTCGATTCGAACCGAGAATATTTTTCCAGTTCCACCAACCGGGGTGAGGGATTGAATATTAGGTGTTTTATCTAGATCCATCTCCTTGATGGCATTCTCCACGTCCTCCAATTTTGTATCCACATTGGCTTGGAATCGAATTTGATCACCACCAGCGAACTCAATACCCAGCATATCGGTGCCTTTCCCGCCCATTACAAAAAATGCCGTTGCAATGAGAGCGATGGAAACCCAGCGAGTGGTTCTTGAGATGTTTAAAAAGTCGATGGTTTTTTGCGAAAGTACCTTCATGAAGGAAAGGGTTCGCAAGGTCTTCGAGGTGGTGAGCCAGTTGAAGCATACCCGAGTTACCAACAGCGCGGAAAAGAGTGATACCAGGATACCGATGGTTAGGGTAACCGCGAATCCCTTGATGGCACCTTCTGCCAGCCAGAGTAGCACCAGCGCTGTGAGCAAGGTGGTAATTTGTGCGTCAAAGATGGCGGAGAACGCCTTGTCGTAGGCGGCTTTAATAGCCATACCTAAGCTTTTACCCTGTGCTATTTCTTCCCGCAGCCTCTCGTAGATTAGGACGTTGGCATCGATAGCGATGCCAATTGTGAGGATTACACCGGCTATGCCTGCCAGTGTAAAGTCTGCCTGGAAAATGGCGAGTACTCCGAATAGCAGGACAACGTTCACGGTGAGGCCCAACAGTGCGATGATTCCTGCAAAGCGATAGAAGATGAGCATGAAGAAGGCGGTTAATCCAAGACCCCAAAGACCTGCTCTCAGACCTTGTTGAACTGCTGACTTGGCGAGCGTTGGCGGAAAGTATTCCTCGTAGAGGACCTGCGGCTTAGAACGCAGGGGATTTTTCATTGAGGTTGCCAGCGTGATTGCTTCTGTTTTGTTGAAGTCGCCTGTGATGCGAGCAGTGCCTCCCGGAATCGCCTCATTAAACCCTGGAGCGGAGATGATCTCATCATCTAGGACAATAGCCATACTGCGACCGTTGTTGACATTGTTGCGGCTCATTTCGTAAAGGGCATCTTTTCCGTCGCCTTTCATTTCCACCATGATGCTCCAGCTGCCAGCCTCGTTGTATGTCCATGCATTGTTTACATCCTCCCCCTTAATGCCGGGCTCTTTCTCAAGGAGCATTTTACTTCTTGAATTGCCCATATCATTGCGAAAAGGCAATACAATCGAGTCTAGAACCAGTGGGTTTTCTCCCGCATCGATTTTTTGGACAACTTCCGGGGTGCCGTTTTCCATGTGAGAGAGGTGAAAGTTCAGAACGGCAGCCTGGGTGAGGATCGTGCGCAATTGTCCGAGGCGCTGCTCATCGATTTTCTGGCCTTCATTGTTCGGCACATCGACAATGATTTGGTCTTTTCCTTGCTTGGCGATCTTGACGTCACTGGTGCCCAGTGCGTTGAGACGCGTGTTTAGAACGTCAACAGCTTGATCCTGATCCTCGGAAGTAAGCTCAGCATCAATACCTGGTTCGAGTTTGAGTGTGAACCGAGCACCCCCGGCAAGATCCATGCCGCGTTTGATTTTCTTTTCTGGAGGCAGGACGGAGTATACACAGAAACTCACGATGCCCAAGGTCAGTGCACTACCTACAAGGCGCTGGTTGCGGTCTGAATCAGTACCGAAATACCAGAGGAACATGCCGAGAAGTGCCAAGCCAATGGCAAAAGGAACCAGAGGATGTAATCCGGACAATTCTTTTTTGTAGCGGCTTTGTTGCCCAACAGGAATGGCCTCGCGGTTGTCCTCCACAAGCTTTGCCACTGTAATGAGGCGATCATCTGCGGAGAGCTTGCAAATGAATGCCTGATTGATGAGTTCTCCTTTTGAGTAACGGAGGAGGACTTCCTGCGCGCCCTGATCAGCATCAGTCTCGGGGATTTCCCATGTTCCTGTACTAAGGTCAGGGTTTTCCTTGGTGCCTTCAACAAAGGTGCCATCTCCACGAAGGATCAGACGACTTTTCGAGGTTGAGGATCCGTCGGTATTATCAGAGCTCGACTGATAGATGCCGACATAAGCCGTCATTTCGGTTGAAGCCTGCGCGGAACGCAGGTCTGCCTCTCCATTTTTGCTGCAGCCAAAGGAGAATAACAGGAGAAATCCAAATACAAACCACTTCATATTATCTAAGGGGCGGGAAACCTACAGGTATTCACAGGAAAAACAACTTTCCTCTCATTGCCATTCATAGAAATGAACCACTTCTCCAATTTTCACGTAAGTAACTCTATTTTAGCGACATACAATAAATAAACCCTTGAGTTGCTCGATTTGGAATGGCTTCTCGGTTGCCGTTAATGGCTTCTTTTGCGCTATTCTGGCTCCAGTCCCTTGGAGTTCCAGCCTTCCCCAGGTTGTAAAACTCGGTGGTTTTGAGCCAAGCGGTGGCAACAAGAGATGAATTCGTTGGGATCGGCAGTGTTGAACTCAAACATGTCAAAATGATGGGGAATGACCATCCTTGTGCCCGTTGCTTTCGCCAATGCAGCTGCCTCGCTGCCATTAAGGTTGCCTGCAACACGCCGTGCCGGCTCATTGCCATTGATAGGCAAAAATGCAAGGTCGATCCGGTGAGTGCACAACTCACTGACCAGATCTTTATGCCATAAAGTGTCCCCAGAGTGATAGATACTCCATGGTCCAAACTGCACCACAAACCCCATAAATACCGGTTGCCCGGCTTTATTGCGCTCCACCTCATTGTGCGCGGCACTGATACCGTGAAAGGTGAACGGATCGATTGTAACTGGTTGTTTGTCGTCCATGCCGATCATCTCCATCTGAACGGATCCCAAGCGTTCCTCTGCAAATTCAACATTGGCAGCGGGCAAGACAAGTTTGAGGTCGGGGTTTACCCGTGCCATGGCTTGCAGGGTTTCGGCGTCCAAGTGGTCCGTGTGATTGTGTGATGAAGTAACCACCTGTACAAATTCCAACCGTGCAGGATCAATGACACGCTCAGTGATCCGGACGTGAGGTTTATCCGTGTTGGCATATTTCACACTTAACGATTCGGATAGATATGGATCGAAAAGCAGGCAGAATGACTGCCACTTGATAAGGAAGCCACTTTGGCCAAGCCACCAAAGATGGAATTGGTCTTCGCTTTCTGGCGCCGATCGTATCGCGCTCAAAAGGGCATCATCCTTGGCGAAGGCTTTTTTCACGAATAAACTTTAGAGGCTTGAGCGTACTTGGTCGGCGGCCGCACACATATTGATCAGTTTTTGTTTGGCTGCCCAGCGAGCTGTCTGGCTCAGGCCACAATCGGGGGCAAGGACTAGCCGATCGGCAGGAGCATACTCGAGGCATTGTCGGATCCGTTCAGAGAGGATGTCAACGGGCTCGATTAGGTAGCTTTTGACATCAATGATACCGACGGCCACATCCATTTTTTCGGCAATTGGGCCAATGGCCTCAATTTCACAGTATTCACGTCCTGCCATCTCGAGGTGCATTTCGTCTACTTTTAAGCCAAGGAATGCCGGGAAAAGTGGTGCATAACGCCGGTAGCCAACTGCATGTCCTTTGTAATTGCCGAAACAGAGGTGCGTGGAAAGTCTAGCCTTTCCAGATATAGCTTCGACGGTGCGGTTGAATATATCCACGAAATTAGCAGGATCCTCCTTGTAGCCATAACAGCTCATGGATGGCTCATCGACACATATTTCCCGGCAGCCGGCAGCCACAAGATCCTCGAGTTCCCGTGATATGATTGGAAGAAGTGCTTCTGTTATAGCATACCGATCAGGGTAGTCGGCATTTGGCTGGAGCCTGCCGCTCATCGTGAATGGTCCCGGGACGCTCATCTTTAGGGTGGGCCCCGGCGGGGCAAGACGTTCGAGGCGTTGAAACTCATGTACGGCACCGAGACCCCGGGGCGCGGTTAATTCCCCTGTGATCTGGTGCTTGCCACGTTGGTCGTGGGCTGGGGGACCGAACCGCCTAGGTGATTCGGGTTCCATGGAAATGCCGTCAAGGTGACCATAAAAGGAAAGATTGAAGTCAAAGCGTGTCTGTTCTCCATCAGTGATGACATCGAGTCCTGCATTCAACTGGTCTGCAATGGCGCATGTAACCGCATCATCCTGAATTTCGGCAATGTCAGATTCTCCAAACGCATCAAGATGGTTGCTGGCAAATTCCAGCCAGCCTGGAAATGGGTAGCTGCCAATGACGGTGGTGCTAAGAGGATGCTTGCGCATATGGGGTATAGATTTGCCCCACACGATGAAGGCTGTAAACCTGATTTAATCGGCGTGAGCGATTAAATCCATTCCTGATACGATTATTCTACCAGTTCGTGGCAGGTTTCAAGATCAGCAGAATCATTGCCGGAAAACACTATTTCGGCCAGTTTCAGGTATCCCCTATCTTGAGGGGAGAGTGGTAATTGGGCAAATTCCTGCAGACGCTTCTGTATGCGCACCCTTCTAAGGTGGGCACGAAGCTTTGGGCTTGCCAACAGGATTGCTGATTTCATCGCCATGAAGTATTTGCTTAGTAAATGTTATAGTCAAGTACTTGTTAGTATTTAATAAATATTAAATACTTTGCCTTTGAGTCCGCTATTTTTAAGCTTTTATGCCCTAAGAGCGGTTTTTTTGTGCGCCATTGGCAGCCTGTGCTAACCTGCCACCCGGCAAAATCATGGGTCAGAATCTTTTCGAAAAAGTCTGGGATGCGCATGCAGTGCGCAGCCTGTCCAACGGTCAAACGCAATTGTTGATCGGAACGCACTTGATTCATGAAGTGACGTCCCCGCAAGCCTTCGGTATGTTGCGTGATCTAGGACTGAAAGTGAGGTATCCCTCTCGTACTTTTGCCACAGTTGATCATATTGTGCCTACCGACCAGAGGGTTGAACCTTTCAGTGATCCCTTGGCTGATGCTATGATCAAGGAGCTGGCCAAGAATGCTGAAGAGTTTGGAGTTACCTATTTTGATCTGGGTTCCGGAAAGCAGGGGGTTGTGCATGTGGTTGGGCCCGAGCAGGGAATTACCCAGCCCGGAAGCACTATAGCGTGCGGTGATTCACATACGGCTACGCATGGAGCATTTGGGGCTATCGCATTTGGAATTGGAACGACTCAGGTCAGGGATGTGTTAGCAACTCAAACGATGTCCCTCGGCAAATTAAAGGTGCGAAGGATTAATGTTGAGGGAGAGTTGAAGCCCGGAGTTTATGCTAAGGATGTGGCCCTACACATTATTAATTTGCTAGGTGCTAATGGAGGAATTGGATATGCATATGAATATGGAGGTTCACTCTTTGATTCATTTTCAATGGAAGAGCGAATGACGGTCTGCAACATGTCTATCGAGGGTGGAGCCCGTTGTGGTTATGTGAACCCAGACGATAAGACGTTCGAGTATCTTAAAGGTCGACCATATTCACCCAGTGAGGACAAATGGGATGAAGCGGTATTACGGTGGAAATCGTTTGCTTCTGATTCTGACTGTGAATATGACGATGTCGTCAATATTTCAGCAGAGGAGATTGCTCCAACCGTTACATGGGGAGTGAGCCCTGACCAAGGCTTCTCTATAGAGGGTGTCATTCCGAACCCGAAGGATGAAAAGGATGAAAATGCGAGATTATCGATTCGGGAGGCAATTGATTACATGAAGCTTGAGCCTGGTGAGCCGATCAAGGGTACAAAGATCGATGTGGCTTTTCTGGGCAGTTGCACCAATGGTCGGTTGTCCGATTTCCGAGAGGTCGCAAAGTTTCTCAAGGGGCATAAGGTGGCACAGGGTGTAAAAGCAATCGCAGTTCCTGGTTCGCAGATTGTAGACACACTTGCCCGCAATGAGGGATTGCATGAGATCTTTACCGAGGCAGGATTCGAATGGAGAGGTGCAGGTTGTTCAATGTGCCTTGCCATGAACCCCGATAAGCTGGTAGGAGATCAACTTTGTGCCAGTTCATCGAACAGGAATTTTAAGGGACGTCAGGGTAGTCCGACTGGACGCACGGTACTTATGAGTCCAGTGATGGTTGCAGCAGCTGCAGTCAGGGGTTCGATTAGTGATGCTCGTGAGGTGTTTTCAATTTAATTATTAATGAATTTATGGCCCTAGAGAAGATTACAGAAGTCGTAGGCAGGGCAGTTTATGTTCAGGGTAATGATATCGATACCGATAGAATTATACCTGCACGTTTCATGAAATGCGTGACCTTTGATGGGTTAGGAGAGTTTCTTTTTTACGATGTTCGTAAAGATGATGATGGTAACGATAAAGAGCACTCGCTCAATGACCCGAGGTTTTCGGGAGCTTCCATCCTTATATCGAATGCTAATTTTGGGTGTGGTTCCTCTCGGGAGCATGCGCCACAGGCGCTGTATAGGTATGGGTTTCGTGCAGTGATCGCTGAAAGTTTCGCGGAAATATTTTTTGGTAATTGCTGTGGCTTGGGGGTGCCATGTGCAGCCGCATCTCATGATGACATCAAGAAGATTACCGATCTTATTGAGTTGAATCCTGAGATGGAGGTGCACCTTGATGTTGTTAATGCTGAAATTGTCGCTGGGGATTTAACTTTCTCAGTTGATATTCCTGCAGCAGCAAGAGAGGCGCTTACCCAAGGGCGCTGGGATCCAATCGCTGAGCTACAGGAGGCAGAAGCAGTAATTGCAGAGCGCGTATCTGCTTTGGGTTACCTTCCTGGCTAGCAATAGATGAGTCTTGATGCGTTATCTTGTCACAGGTGGATGCGGCTTTATTGGTGCTCACTTTATTCGCCTGCTTCTTGAGGATGATCAGCAATGTGAGATTACCAATATAGACCTGCTGACATATGCAGGTCGGCAGGAAAATCTGGATGATGTGCGGGCAGCGCATGGCGACCGTTATTGCTTCATCAAGGGCGATATCGCAGATTTATCGGCAATGAGGGATGTGTTCGAAGCAGGTAGATTTGATGTGGTTATCAATTTTGCGGCAGAGTCTCATGTTGATCGCAGTATCAGTGATCCTGACCGTTTTGTGCAGACCAACGTGCTGGGAACATCCAATCTGGTTGGGCTTGCTCGTGCATGTAATGTGTCGCGGTTTGTTCAGATTTCCACTGATGAGGTCTACGGTTCCCTGGGAACCGGTGATATGCCCTTTACGGAAACCACGCCCCTTAGTCCAAGTTCACCCTATTCAGCTAGCAAGGCAGGTGCTGACTTGTTGGTATTGGCGGCGCACCGGACTTTTGACCAAGATGTTGTCATTACTCGATGCTCTAACAATTATGGCCCCTGCCAGTTCCCTGAGAAGCTAATTCCCCTGATGATTTCCAAAGCAATGTCCGATGACTTACTGCCGATCTATGGTGATGGCGGGAACGTCCGTGATTGGATTCACGTTGTTGATCACTGTCGTGGTATTTTGGCGGCGTTAAGAATGGGTAAACCCGGTGCTATTTACAACCTTGGGGCCGATTGTGAGAGGACCAACCTCGAGATTGTTCATGGCATTCTGGAGATTCTGGGTAAGCCGGAATCGTTGATTTCTTTTGTCAAGGATCGGCCCGGGCATGATTGGAGATATGCCATAAATTCTTCAAAGACTCGCGATGAGCTGGGTTGGGAGCCATTGTGCGACTTTGAAAGCGGATTAAGGGAAACGATTGAGTATTACAGGGTAGATTTCAGTTGAAACGTGCAGTGTTGTTTAGGATGCATAAACGCATGCCTTTCCATTAGATTTTAAT
>CALCSP010000426.1 GCA_937893785.1 uncultured Verrucomicrobiales bacterium | reverse complement strand
TTTTAGAGCCAACGCCCACTATGCTCGAGGAACCATCGAGGGGGCATTCCGCTATATCCCAACAGAAATTCCGACTCTTGAGCAACTCGGACACTCACAAACTGTCTCCGAGTTATGCAATCTTCAGCAGGGACTGATCTTGGTAACAGGTGTAACCGGCGCCGGAAAAACCACGACCATCGCCTCAATGATCCAAAAAATACTTCGCGAGCGCTCAGTGGTCACAGTTACTATTGAAGACCCTATCGAGTATGTCTTCGACCACGCCTGCGGACTAGTGAAGCAACGTGAGATAGGCGAAGACACCAAGAGCTTCTCGAATGCTCTTCGATCAGCACTGCGTCAAGACCCGGATGTAATTGTTGTCAGTGAATTAAGAGACCTCGAAACCATTCGCACCGCGATCACCGCTGCTGAGACAGGCCATCTGGTCATTGCCACGCTGCATACCATTGACGCTCCCAAGTCACTTGATCGCTTAATTGACGTTTTCCCTGCCGAGCAGCAGGAAATGATCGTGACACAATTAGCCAACTGCCTAGAAGCAGTAATTTCGCAGCGTCTACTTCTTCGTCAGGATCAACCAGGCAGGGTCATGGCATCTGAAATAATGAAGGTCAATCACGGAATACGTGCATGCATCATTGAGCGGAAATTTGAGCAACTTCTCGGTTTAATCCAGATCGGCTCCCAGGAAGGCATGCATGCCATTGATGAAAGCCTAGCACACCTCTTAATAAACAAGCACATCTCCTATAATGATGCCGTTATTCATTGCCGTGACTCGGAGTATATCCAGGAACGTTACAATGCCGCACAAGCCGCGAAATAGACGCCCTTCTAGGAAACTTGCCTAAAGGGCTGGTTACGCTAATAATTCAACCGCCAAGATATACCATGATACTCGACCAATTCTGGAAAATCATTTTCATCATCCTCCTAGGTATCGGTTTCTCATTCTGGTGGAAAATGAAGAAAAATGATAAGGCTCACAGCTTTCTCATCGACGAACTCGGAGAGCTTATCACCACGGAAATTAAGCCTGCATCAACAAATGCCGACAAGAAAGCACAGGAAAGTTTCTATAAATCCATTGAAATCATCCGCCAAATTGAGGAAATTATCGGCGAGGATTTTGAGATCAATCAGGTCATTAGTGACGCAATAGAAACATCGGACGCACCGGAGAGTTTCCCCCGTCATGCAGTGGCTGATGCCTTCGAGATTAACTACAATCATGCAAGAAACTTTGGCCTACTTGATGATGATACAGCCATTGCTCGCCTTGAACAGGGACTGAAGCCGGTCATCACGCAAGGAAACTGGATCGGCGAAACAGCCGTGCTCGGACACTTCATTGTGCCCTCAATTAACAACTCCCTGAAGTATCATATCGCCAATCGTCTTTTGCTGCCCGAAAGCATCAACGAAATGATGCAACTTGAGGATTACAGCCGGCGAGTAAGGAACAAGGCAGATGAATTTCGTAGGGCAAAAATTCTTGATCAGGGTGCTTTCGACAATATTGAAAACACACATAAATCTCGAGTTTCACTCTCAAAAGGATGAACCAGTCCTGCTATGCTTACCTTTAAATTTTTCGCGGCACCTTGAACCGCTCCATTCTATTTGTCTGCACCGGTAATATTTGCCGCAGCCCGATGGCTGAGGGACTTTTCCGTTCGATGGTTGCCAATGAAGATGGTGACTGGGAAATTCGATCCGCAGGAATTGCAACGATTGGTGGTCAAGCGCCGAGTGCACACACCCTAACCATCCTCAAGGAGGAAAATATTGACCTGTCCGGCAACTCAAGTCAGCAAATAAATGCTGAGCTGGTTAACAGTTCCAGCCATATACTTGCCATGTCAGCAAGTCATCTATACACCATCGAATCCGTGTTCCCAAAGGCTGCCGACAAGACCTTTCTTGTGACAGAATTCTGTGATGATGCCTCGATTCGCGGGCATGACATTCCCGACCCTATCGGAGGCGGGCTTGACGAATACACCAAAGTTCGGGACATACTCCTGAAGACATTGCCAAGCATTATGCAGTTTATCCTCAAAACCCCAAACAACAAAACATAAGGACCAGACCATGCCTTCACTCCAAACCATAGCCATTGCCTCCGACCATGCAGGTTTCGAACTCAAGCAAAAACTCGCTTCCCGCCTAAAGGAATCCGGGCACAAGATTCTTGATCTTGGAACAAACAGCGCAGAATCAACCGATTATCCCGACTATGCACATGCCGTTAGTAGGGATGTTGCAACTGGCACTGCACAGGTTGGAATTCTCGTCTGTCACACAGGGATCGGCATGAGCATTACCGCAAACCGCCACCCGGACATCCGGGCCGCAGTCGTTGACAACCCAGAATATGCCAGTCTGACGCGTATTCACAATGGGGCAAATATCCTCTGCCTCGGCGCCCACAGGCTGGATGAAGAAGAAGCTGAGGCAATCGTATCAGCGTTTCTAGAAGCAGACTTTGAGCCCGGGGGGCGACACGAGCGGCGTGTCTCAAAGATAAATAGCGGCAGTGGAACCATCGCTACCCAGGACCCTGAACTTGGAGAGGCAATTAGTCGCGAAAAAGAACGGCAACAGAATAACATTGAGCTAATCGCCAGTGAAAACTTTGCCAGCAGTGCTGTACGTGAAGCCCAAGGCAGTCACCTTACCAACAAATACGCAGAAGGATACCCAGGAAGGCGCTGGTATGGGGGATGTGAGAATGTCGACACGGCTGAGTCACTTGCAATTGAACGGGCGAAGAAAATCTTCGGAGCAGAACATGCCAACGTGCAGCCCCACTCGGGTTCTCAGGCAAATGCGGCAGTCTATTTCTCCGCACTTGAATATGGCGATACCATACTGGCTATGGACCTCTCCCATGGCGGGCACCTCACTCACGGGCATCCCGCCAATTTTTCAGGCCGGTTTTATAAAGTCTCCTCGTACGGAGTCCATGAGCAAACAGAACACATCGACTATGATGAACTGCAGCGTCAGGCAGAGGAAGTGAAGCCAAAAATGATTACTGCGGGTGCTTCAGCTTATCCAAGAATCATTGATTTTGAACGCATGAGCGCCATTGCAAAATCAGTCAATGCCCTGCTTTTTGTCGATATGGCACACATTGCCGGGCTTGTTGCAGGAGAAGTTCACCCCTCCCCTATCGGTCATGCAGACTTTATCACGACCACCACGCACAAATCCCTGCGAGGTCCTCGTGGTGGATTGATCCTTTGTGGTGAGGAATGGGCAAAAAAAATTGACGCAATGGTCTTCCCTGGCATCCAGGGGGGGCCTCTGATGCACGTCATCGCTGCAAAAGCAGCCTGCTTTGCGGAAGCCATGACAGAGCAATTCAAGGTTTACCAACAACAAGTAGTCAGCAACGCCGTCTGCCTTGCCCAGCGACTAGGCGACCATGGCTATCGAATGGTGTCCGGAGGAACTGAAAATCATCTAATGATGGTTGATGTCCGACCTGGGGGAATTAACGGTAAAATAGCCCAAGCCGCACTTGATGAGGCAGGAATCACGGTAAACAAGAATTCCATCCCATTTGATACCGAAAGCCCATTTAAAGGGGGAGGAATTCGCATTGGAACACCGGCAGTCACAACCCGCGGCATGGGAAATGAGGAAATGCAGTTAATCGGTGACTTCATTCACGAAGCCCTTGAAAACCGAGATGACGCCGATGCGCTTCATTCAATACGGAATCGTGTCATAAAACTAAATGCTGATTTCCCGTTACCCTAAACCGTTCATCGGCCGTAATATAGATTATTGAATCTGTTCATCTTTTGCCAACGATACAGCAAATGAATGCCACCTCACATTCAAGTATTGGCAAAAGTATCTAACAGGCTGTATGACCCATCATGTCGATTTCCTCGGACAACCCCCTCAGGGAAGGACTACTTT
>CALCSP010000425.1 GCA_937893785.1 uncultured Verrucomicrobiales bacterium | reverse complement strand
TGCCATCAGCACGATGGCGATCGAGGACCACACCTCCCAGGCCATCACCTGCATGCCATTACTAAACGCCCCTCCATTCAATCCCACCAACTGCTCGGTGGAAAGGTTGGTCAAAAGGAGGGATCCGCCCACCACAATCCAGGGCAGGCTGCGCCCGGCCAGGAAATAACCGGTTGTGGTACTCTGGTCATCGCGCCGGGTAGCACGCCAGGAAAAAAAGCCCACCAGCCCGGTGAACACGAGAAATGCAATAAACTGAATCATAACTAGAGAGATCGCTCCTCTTTGATAATTGCGGGTTGCCCCGGACGCAAGCCTCTTCCCTTATACGTTCACGGAAGTTCCCGCGCCTCAATGTTCCTGTATCGGGCCTCTGCAGGTGGTCCTGAATGGATCTGCAGCCCGAAACGCCCCTTGCGGGGAATCTTTGCGGCCGGTTCATTCTCGAAATAGCGCGTTGCCAGAGCACCATTGACCCAGATCGTGATCGCGCTGCCTTGCGCACGAATACGAAATTGGTTCCACTCATCGGGATCAGTCACTCCCTGAGTGGGTAGCGGCACCTGCTGTAAAAAACGTCGGCGACGTGACTCATCATAGAGCGCTCCCCAAATCGAGGCCTTACCCATGCTGCCGATATCACACTGAAAGCCGATCATTTCGTGATGATTAGGGATACGCTCGCTCCAGAACTGCACCCCGGCATTCTTACCCTTGCCTGTCAGCTTGGCCTGGAAGCGTAACTCAAAATCCCCATAGGCCTTCTTGGTGACGAGGAACTGGTTTTTAGGGATTCTTTTGTCCATGGTGCCCGCCACGATGGCGCCATCCTCAACACGAAACCATTCAGCTTCCCCCTCCCAGCCCTCGATGCTTTTGCCATCAAAAATACGGGTGAATTTTTCTACAGGAGGATGCAAAAACTGCACACAGACTGCATTGGGCACAGCCACCGGTTCTCCCACAGGGCTCAGCGCACCACTTTTGGGATCAATGGCAAAGACACGGGCATTGCCACTGTTCTGCCCCGCAGCAATGAGGTATCGCCCGCTGGGATCAATACCAAAGCCACGCGGGGTCTTCACACCCAAGCTTTCTATCTCCACAAGGGAAAGCTTACCGGAAGCGGGATCAACATCAAAGACAGCAATACTGTCATGGCCTCGATTTGAACAATAAAGGAACCGCCCTCCCGGGTGAAAAAGCAACTCGGCGGTGGAATTATGCTTCTTGAACCCGGCTGCCGGCAGGGTGCTCAAGGTATGCAACTCCTTGAAGGAACCCTTTGCTCCATCATAACTGAATGCGGTTACCGATGAAGTGATCTCATTGTTGGTATAGCCAAAGCGCCCATCGGGCCGGAAGGCGAAGTGACGCGGGCCTCCTCCGGCAGTTACCTTCACAAAAGCTGGGTCATGGGTCTTTATTGTTCCATTCACCGGGTCGAACCGATAAATCATCACTTTGTCCAAACCGAGATCAGCACACACGGCAAAACGGCCGGCAGGATCAAGATCGATAGAGTGTGCATGCGGCGAGGCCTGACGCGGCAGGACACTGGATCCAACATGTTGAGAAAATGAAGTAAGCGCCAGCTCTCCCTCTGAGGAAATAGAGGCAGCACCCACGCTGCCTCCGACGTAATTGGCAAAAAATGCATACCTGCCGGAGGAATCAATGCTCACATGGCAAGGGGCTCCACCGCGGGTGGAAATACGGCTTTTGAACTCCAGCATGCCGGTTTTTGGATCAATAGAAAAAGCTGCCAAAGAACCACTTTTCTTTCCCTCATAATCATTGGTTTCCTCAACAGCAACCAAATGCCTTGCATCCGGTGTAAGTGCAACAAAGGAAGGGTTGTCAGCCTTCACTGCCAACTTCGGCTTCTCTAGGTTACCCGTCTCAAGATCAAGCCTAGCCAAATAAATCCCCTCACTTGCCTTGTCCCTCGTGTAAGTCCCAAAGTAGACCCAGATGTCGCTGCCCGATACCCCTCCGGGCAACAGGCAGAGAACCGTCAACATGATGACATAAAAACATTTCATGCCTCATCAAAGCGGCGGACTACCCTCAAAAGCAAGTGCAAAGCGACACAGATTGCTGCCGATCAGGAAACTTTCTTGGCAAAACGCCACCATCCTGGCAGCAGGAATACAGCTACGGTCATCGTCACAATGATCCCTGTCGCACAAACCTTGCCAAGACTGGCAAGCCCTACGTTTCCAGCAAGTGAAAGCGAACCAAATCCGATAGCCGTGGATATCCCACAGAAAAGCAATGCCCGACCAATGCCAAATCGCACAGGATTCCTTGCCCCATTATGTAGTCTCAGGGCTCCAATCATGTGGATGGTATAATCAATACCTGTACCGATCAGAAGCGGAAAGGCGCAAATATTCAGGACATTCCACTGCCAGCCGGCAATAGCCATCACTGCGAGGAGTCCAAGAGCGGAAAGGAGTAATACCCCAACACCCAATACCACCTCACCCACATTCCTGAAGACAACATATAACATCCCAAAAAGAAGCAATACCATAGGCGTAAACACCAAGTAGAGATCTCGCTTCACAAGCACCTGAATGGTTGACCCCATGGTTTGCCAGCCTGTCAGATATACGCCTTCATCAACGGCCAAGGCCTCCTGCAAATTGCCCAATTTTCCTTTCTTTACCTGAACCAACCCCATTGCGGCAGGACGGTGGCCAGCCTCACTGACCAACTCACGCCAAACCCGATTGATTGCATCTCCATGTGGCCGTACCGGCAAGGTATCATTCTCAAGAAATGCACGCCACGAGGAAAAAACAGAAACCAGAATCTGTTGGGCATCCTCAGTAAATTCCTTGTCCAGAGCGGCCCTCAATCGCGCCTCGTCTTCAAGCAGTTCACGAATCAGCGGAATATTCTGCCGTTGTCGATTGACAGAAGGAATCATCGACGGACTAAAAACCGAAGAGGTAACGATACCCTCGCCCCTTAATTTTTCGGCCAATTGTTCTACCCGAGTAGCACGCTCTCCCAAACCCTCAAGGGAATCCGCAACGAGAACCACAGGCAGTGACAATTCCTCCTGTAAGGAGAGTTTTTTAGACATCCTCGAAAATGCGATGTCGGCAGGGGTGTTCACTGGTCGCAATACATCAATCCCCTTGTAAAATACGGGAAAGCCTTCAAAAGAGAGCAACACAACCAATCCAACACATAAAGTCAGCGTGACTGGTAAAGCTCCTCTACCGTAGCCCCTCTTTCCGGCACCATGGGGCACAGGCAAATCCATTGTATTCTCTCTGCCCAACACAGCCGCAAGGGGGCCAAAAACGAGCAACATGAAGCCCGCTCCGATTACAACCCCAAGGGCAACAAGGATACCCAGTTCACGAATACCGGGAAGGACACTGAAACTCAGCGATGCAAAAACCACTGCGGTAGTCATTGCCGCCCATAATATCCCCTTCCCTACTGAAGCATATAC
>CALCSP010000424.1 GCA_937893785.1 uncultured Verrucomicrobiales bacterium | reverse complement strand
TAAGGGAACTTATCAGGACGATGATTTTTCTGAAGATGCACGCTCCTCAGGACCCTTTTCCAATACCATCATAGCCGACTGGAGCCCTCCTGCTCCTGCCAATCAGGACATTATACCTTGGCCTGCACTGGCTGTTCCTGACATCGCAGATATAAAGTTAAATGTCGCCAATTACCAGAGAGGCGAAGGCCCCTTCTACGCCTCTGCTCTTCCCGAGGGGTCCTCAGCCTCTGCCAGCATCCTGATGGGAACTTTGAACCGTCTAGAAAGAGACACACAGAAGGATCCACGCTCCGCACAAATCGACCGAGACACTGATCCATTGAGCCTGTTCTTCTCCTTTCGCAAACAAAATACTCAGCAAATCAACCCTGGAGAACTCGAGTCCATTATCCCATTTGTCGTCTATCGCCATCAACTCCCCACTGAGGATAATCCGGATATCGTGCCCAATCTTGTCCAAGTTTCTCCGCTGATTGATCGCATTGCCTACAAGGATCATGAGGGGAGCGTAGCCGTAGATCCTCACCGAGAAATTCGCGATCCTTTTTTCCGCTTCCGATCTGCTCTCGGCACCAATGAAGGTCAGCAACCATATGACGTTCCAGTACAAGGAACCTTCCAGCGTGAAATGGATGAAGCAGCATTAGGGCAACCCGTGAAATTCCCAAATACTGAATACCTCAAGGGGATTAATACGCTGATGTGCTGGGTTGACCCCATGCCGGTCGCCAAGGGAGCACGCTACCAGTATTTAATTGTCCATTTTAACGAACGCGGCGAGATCGATCGCGTCATTCCAACCAACTACGTTGACCAGCCATGAGAACCTTTCTTCTGCTTCTCCTACTTAGTAGCCTTATTAAGGCAGCCCCATCCACCGATATCGGACAGGAAATTCATGTGCCGCTAGAGAGCATCAACGGGTTTTACCTCATAGACAAAGCTACCGGTGCGATTCGTTTCATTACAGCTGACCCAAACAACCAAATACAAGCCACTTCTACAGGTAACAGTTCATTAACGACAATTACCGGGGCTACTTCCGGTATCATGTCAGCAGATGATGAAACAGTCATCATCGCCTCTGCCAGCTCCAACCGTATGGCACTGATCAATACGGAGACTAACAGCATCACCGATCTTTTCCCTGCAGATATCGGCCCGCAATTTCCTGCCTATGTCAAAAGCGACCCTGCAGCAGCCGATATCCTTGCCGTAGCCTCAACTTTCAACAAAGACGGAGATTCGATCAGGCTCTACAGCCAACCCGCAAAGAATTTCATTGAAAGGGATCTGGATACTGGACTGGGAAGCATTTCCTGTCTGCAGCCATTCTATACAGCTCCCGGAAATTCCCGGTTTGCCGCGGGGGTTGAAAACACCCCTGAAGATGCTCAGCTCTTCACGGTAACAGTCCGGGCAGGCGAAAGAATCCGTAAGGTCAATTCTCATCAGGTGCCAGAGGACACGTTGCTTGCCTCTAATGTCCGCAGGCAGGACAATGCGCTGATGCTCGTTGGATACGTCAAGGGCAGCAACAAGTTGTCATTGATCCCGGTCATTGCCCCCCCCGCTCTGAAAGAACCCGTTGAGCAAGCCTTACCTTTCAGAGTAGCATCCGTCGCTCCTGCTGACACAGGTGGAGACGCCCCGGCAGGAATTCTGGTCACTTCCCATGACGGAAGAATCGCTGCCCATTACGCAATTACTGCCGACAATAAGCTTCTGCTTGTGCAAGAATTTCGTGGAGAGGAAACCCTGCCAATCAACGGACTTGTTACAGTGCCAGGGAAAGGGCTCATAGCACTAAGCGGCAAAAGTACTCAAGCAAGCAGTCACTTCAACTTTCACAGCTGGAATGGTTCCGCCTGGAGAAGTACCGATGCCGGTGATCTTCCCGGGCTTTCCGACGCTGGCACCAAATTTGCCACGTTGTTCTGGTTCTCTGCAGAACCTCTGGTCAACCCGGAAGCCGCGCTGCTAAAACTTGAGTCAACCTCTGACTGGTCCAGCAAGTCTGCCAATGCTCCAATCCCACCACGAATCATTACCGAAACCTACCTCGATCAGGAGTCTGGATTAAGTAATCCCATATTGTCGATTCCCTCAACACCCATAGGAGCTACGCACCTGCTAACCAATCAATATCTGGACAGCATTTCCCTTTCCGCCATGGATAGCAACTCTGCATTAAGTGTTCCTTCACTGGATGTCATTCCGCAGTCCGGCACTTATAACCAACCCGTCAACGCTACTGTAAATGCTGATGATGACCTCTACACATTATGGTATCGGGAAAATGTTTTTGGAGCCTCCTGGAAACCTTACAATGGTCCCATCAACGTATCCTATTCATCCGAGTGGCAGTTCTATGCCAAGGGCATCAACTCGGGAATCAATAGCCCGATTGTCACCCGAAGCTATTCCTTCGACATTGAAGATATTTCCCAATTCGACAGTGACAATGACTCTGTTCCCGACTTTGTCGAGGTGGCAAAGGGACTCGATCCAAAAGCCGGATCTGACTCAGATAG
>CALCSP010000423.1 GCA_937893785.1 uncultured Verrucomicrobiales bacterium | reverse complement strand
GACCTTCTCCAGCATGCTCCTGAAGGTGAGGGGTTGACTGCCGAGGCGGAAGTTTTGCTCTTTACTGCGAGCCGTGCGCAACTCGTTAGAGAACAGGTTTTGCCAGCCATTGAACGTGGAGTGTATGTTCTGGCTGACAGGTTTCTTGATTCAACAACAGTTTATCAAGGGGTGGCTCGTGGGCTTGATGCCGAGGCAGTGGCTGCGATTAACAGGTTTGCTGTCGGAGAGTGCATGCCAGACATGACCTTCCTGCTAGATTTACCTGTTCATGAGGGGCGTCGGCGAGTCAGTGAGCGTTCTCCTGGGGAAGAGGATCGAATGGAGCGAG
Organism: uncultured Verrucomicrobiales bacterium; assembly: GCA_937893785.1. Lineage (GTDB taxonomy): Bacteria > Verrucomicrobiota > Verrucomicrobiia > Verrucomicrobiales > DEV007 > CACIUL01. Next base: position 1,062 of record CALCSP010000423.1, on the reverse strand, counting down.
AGGGAGATGATTTTTTTGAAAAGGTAAGGGGTGGTTACCTTGACCTTGCCAAGAGGGAACCTGAGCGTTTCATTGTTCTTGATGCGATGAAAACTCAGGATCAAATTTCCCAGGAGATATGGGACTATCTAGGAGAGCAGGATGGCGCTGAGTGTTGATTCTGCTTTTGACTACCTCAATAGCGCGGTGACCAATGGCAGGTTGGCCAGTGCCTATTTGATTGCTGGTCCTGCAGGTAGTGGTAAGGAACTCCTTGTATCCCGACTTGTTTCCTTGGTGAATAAGGTGCCCTGTCTGGATGCGCTTGATGGTATGTTGTCGGATCATCTGCGCATCCTGCGTCCTGAGTCAAAGTCACGTCGGATTCTGGTTGAGCAAATTCGTGATCTTGAGGGAATGCTCTACCAAAAGGCAGCAAGAGGAACAACAAAGATTGGTGTTGTTGCGGATGCTGACCGTTTACAGGAAGCGGCTCAGAATGCCTTTCTCAAAACGCTAGAGGAACCCCCGGAAGGGAGTCTGCTGATATTGACCACAGGGTTTCCCGAGCAGTTACTTGATACGGTTCTTTCAAGGTGCATTATGGTAACTCTTCTTGCTCCCGGTGATATCCGATCAGGAGGCGAAGCCGGAAAGAAAATTCGCCGTATACTGGCATCAGTTGGCAAAGGTTCGGGTGTTTCCGAGGCGCTAGGTTTGGCCAGGGCGTTTTCCGAAACTCTCAAAGAGATTAAGCAAGAGGCCGAGGAGGAAAGTGATGCTGAGAGGAAGCGAGAGGCCGAAATGTATTCTAAAACAACAGACGGCAGTTGGTTGAAGTCAAGGGAAGGGTATTTTAAGGCACTGAGCCAGTCACGTTATCTGGCTAAACGCTCTGAGATGCTTGAGATTCTGGTGGCTTGGTTTGGTGATTCCCTTCGTCAGCAAGCTGGTTACGACAAGCTGGATTTACCCGAGGATGCTGATTACACACGCCAGCTTGCCGAATCAGTGCCGGCGAAAGAGCTTAGCCGGCGGATGAGTTCGGTGGAAAAGTTGCGCGATGACCTAGCCACCAATGTG
>CALCSP010000422.1 GCA_937893785.1 uncultured Verrucomicrobiales bacterium | reverse complement strand
TATCTGCCTACCCCGGCACCGCATGGTCCTTACAAAGAAAATATCCCAGCGGAGTGGAAGACCAAGTGGTTGGACCAGGGATATAATCATAATGTCGCTGGACGCTATGCGTTGGTTGAAGACCTGGATACCCAACTTGGCAGGTTCATGAAGCAGCTCAATGCGTGGAAACTGATGGAAAACACGCTGGTCATCTTTATAACAGACAACGGACCCAACACCGGTGGGTATAAAAAAGATGGAAAGGCTCACAAACTTTATCACGTAGGATTTTCAAAAGGCAAAGGCGGCGTATTTGAAGGGAGCACTCGGGTTCCTTCCTTTTGGCAATGGAAAGGTATTTTCGAAGCAGGAAAAGATATTTCAAAGCTAACCGCTCACTTCGACTTCTTTCCTACCTTTATGGAATTAGCCGGAATTAAACCCGTAGCATCCACACCCAAATACGAAGGGCGTTCGTTGCTGCCTCTCTTCAGTGACCCCCAACACAAATGGGCTGACCGATATCTGTACTTCAATACGGGTAAATGGGAACCTGAAGACGATGTAACCGACTATAAATTCAAAAGCGCTGCCATTCGGAATGCCAAATACCGTTTGATTTGGTGGCGAGATCAGGAGATTCTATTAAACTTGGAGAAGGATATGACCAACCTGGATAATATCGCCCCAAACCATCCCGAAATTGTCGCAACCATGAAAGCCGAGTATGAAAAGTGGTGGAGACGCGTTTATCCTCACGCCACAAAAATACTCCCCCCTGTGGTTGAACAGGAGTGGGAGAAAGCATTTTACCAACTAAGGAAACCTGAGTTCGCTCCCACCTATGAAGTGCCTGCTTTGTAAGCAAATTGAAAAATTCTACAGCAGCAAAAATAATGAAAATAATTCTCTTCTCAATGATTCTGTTGAACTGCTTGATTACAGCCCATGCTACGGACAAAGAGATCCGACATCTTACTCAAGTTAGCTTTGACGAGTATCTTGTGCAGATGAATTGGGTCAATGAATGCACTTCAAGCATGACAATAATCGACAAGAAGTCCCGAAGGGTGATTCAAACCATCTCCTTGGAGGGGGATTCCGATAACCTGTTTGTCGATTCTGGCGTGGTCGAAAACAGGTCTTATCTTGAAATGAAAGATTGCGACAAAGATGGGCACAAGGATTTATGGCTTCTTACTTCATGGGGATCGGAAGTTTGGTGCCGCAATGTTTATCGCTTCAACCCAAAGACAGGAACCTTTGTCTACTTGAAGGAGGTTAGAAATGATTGGGGCAAGGTAAGGAAATAGTATGAATGCGCGCAATTGCACACTACCCTGTTGTATCTCCTTCACCTTTTTGTCCAGTGGGTGCGGAGTCTCCGTAAAGAAATCCAATGGAAAATCCGGCAATTTGTAAAAAGTCTCTTAAGGTTCTTTGCATTTCTACTTCAACATTGGAAACAAGCGGCAAATTATCGACAGCTATCCGCCTGAAATAAAGATCCGTACTTAAACTCAGCCCCAAACGATAAAAGCGGCAAAGCCGCAAAGCAAAGCGACTCCGGGCCGTCACAATCGAAAAATAAAGGAAACATCTCATGGCATACGACGACACCTTAATTGTTGATCACATCAAGCAAACGCATAACACCAACTTGCTCACCGAGCGTGAGAAGCATCTCATCGGCTTGGCGGTGACCATGACACGAGGTTGTCAGGTTTGCACAAGAAACCGCGTTGAGAAAGCTCGTGGAATTGGGATATCCGACGACGAACTGAACGCGTTAATTGCAGTGACTTCCGCCGTGAACAGCGGAGTGACTGCGGCAACGGCTCGAGTAGCGTTCGGCATGCTCGATCAGGAAGCCGCGGAATGCGGCGAAGTGTGCTCACCCAACCCTCAATAGGCACTTTCTTCGTCGTCTTCTTCGGAGCCTTCGATGGGCAAGCCATGCTTCTTGCTATTCGCTGGCCACTGCTTCAAACTCGAGCACCTTCAGTCCCTTGTGAATGTAAGGGCTCTGATGAACCAGCTGCTAGATCAGTTAAGTTGCGTAATTTTCAAACATGAGCAGAACCAGGCCTTTGTCGATATCCAGGTAGCTCTTGCCAATCTCCCTCCCTTTTTTATCTCCACTCCGTTTCAAAGGCAGCTTCAAAGCCCTCTCGCCAAAAGCAAATTCCTAGCAGTTTGATATTTTCATTCACCGTGACCGAGGGTGGAGCTGACTTTCTTGGAGTGCATCAGAAATGTATCAATGGAAATTTCGTGATTGAACAAGTGATTTCCGATCATCGTCACGAAACGAACAGCAGTGGTTTCGTGGCTTTGCAATGCGCCGACAAACATGGCATCAAACCTGACGTGACCTACAAGATTGCCTTCAAGAACATTCGTATCAGGGAGATTGCGAGTTCCTGAATTTACTTCGATATAAAAAATTAAAACAGCGAGTGACGCTGGTCGGTTAAAGGGGCACCTCGTGATACTCCAGTGCCCACTCGCGCATGAAGCGGACACGCTCAGGCTGCACTCGGTAGATGATAAGTTGAGGGTTTTCCACACTCCCCAAGTATTGGCGCAGTAGGGCATTGGAATCCCAGATTGCCTTGATTTCTCCTTCGTCTTCGAGGACCTCGGCGATACCAGTGATGCGCACTTGGTCGTGTGAAGGGGACATGTAACAAAGTTCCACTTTTGGGTTGGCGGCAATTTCCGCCGTTTTTCCGTAGTTGCGCAGGTTGGCAATGTAGACGGTGAAACCATCAGTTTTCACTGGGGAGACCGGGCGCAGGCGGGGTTGATCACCATCAATGGTGGCAAGTTGAGGGAATTTGGCCTCCCTGATGCAGGAAAGAGCAAGTTCAGGAAGTTTAGCTTGGTCAATTGGCGCAGGAGCAGGCATGATGATTGCCGATTGGCAAATATAGGTATTACTAGAGACCTGCCACTAAAGTCAACCCATGCGCCTGTTCTGGATTTTTTTAACCCTTGCCGGGATCTTTTTTATCCCTTTTGCCATCTGGGGCGGCTGGTTTGACGGCTGGCTTGCGGGTCAGGGGGCAAGCCAGTGGCTGAAAGGATACGGTCAATGGGCGTGGGTGGCCGGCTTAATACTGCTTAGCTGTGACCTTATTCTTCCAATACCTGGAACCGGCGTCATGTCCGCACTAGGCCTTGTTTATGGGCCGATTCTGGGCGGGTTGATTAGTTCCGCGGGTTCTATCCTTTCTGGTCTTATTGCTTACGGTCTGTGCAGGGGGCTTGGGAGAGGCGCAGCGGAAAGACTCGCAGGCAGGGATGGTCTGCACAGG